>JANXQO010000179.1 GCA_025353485.1 Chitinophagales bacterium | reverse complement strand
ATTTAATATTATTTTAATCCTTTACCAAGTCTGTTTTATAAAATAATTTTATAACCGCCCTTATTCTTCCAGCAAAAAATTATTTAACCCGGTATCAGCATTTAATTCTTTAACTGAGCCAAAGCCAATGGCATCTTTCATAACATCCGGTTCAATGGTTTCGCAGGCTTTTCGCACACTGTTCTTACCGTATTTATTTTTTATAAAATACATGATCTTGCGTAGCTTATCCTGCTGAATGCGGTTATCAAATAAATTGTATTGAATAACATCCTGTGAAATAAAATCCTGTACTGTAATGTTTATGCTGAACACATCTTTATCAAGAACATGGGAAGAACAAATGGTTTCATGCTCTTTGATACGCTGCATTATATAACTTTTAAACTCACCGGCATCCTGCAAAGGGTTAGCAAAATTGAAAAGCGCTTTCCATCCGCTGCGGTTTTTATAACCAACCGAAAAAATTGCCTGTTTGCAAAAAACGGATTGCTTTACCATGCGTTGTTCAAGCCGTGTGCAAAGAGAAATTATAAGAGCATCCAGTGTTTGCAATGATGCACTTTGCTGAGCGGCAACTGTTCTTCCTGCGCCCATACTTTTCGTTTGATTAACATACAGGTCCACTTCATAAAAATGTAACCTGCAATGCCAGTAATAACCAACAATACCACCAAAAGCTTTACGCAGCAACGATATGGAAGCATATCGCATTTCGAGGGGAGTATAAATACCTACTTTCTTTAGCCGCCTTTCATTTGCTGAAGCAATACCCGGCAGATCAGTTAACTGTAATTTTTTAAGATGATCATCAATATTATCAGCAGTAATTTCAACAAGGCCATCAGGCTTTTGCAGATCGGTTGCCAACTTGGCAAGAAAAGCATTAGGGGCAATGCCGATGGAACATTTAAGATAATCTGCTTTTTCTTTAATGTCACTTTTTATTTGGCGGGCTATTGAAACAAAATCTTTATAAATTAATTTATAAGAAGTAAAATTGAGTATTGCTTCGTCAATACTTTTGGGAATTACATCATTACAATATTTTTTAAGCACGTTAATAATCATTACATGAAAATGACGATACTTAACAGGCTGGGAAGGGCGGATAATTAATTGAGGACAAAGTTGCCGGCACTCAATAAGCCGCATACCTGTTGTAATGCCGAGCGCCTTTGCTTCAAGTGAAACCGCTATCACAGCAGCATTCGGGCTTTCATAAGGGCAAACTCCTAAAGGCTTTCCTCTCAGTGCAGGATCCAATTGCTGCTCACAACTTGCGAAAAAGCTATTCATATCTACATACATTACGATGCCACCTGTATTTTGGCGAATAGAATTTTTAGCATAGCGTTCATCTTTCATTTACTAAATATTTTAGTAAAGATGAGAAACTTAACAGAGATAAAAAAGTTTTAATAAAAAGTTATTATGGTTTCTTTTTCCACTTTTTAAAATCCAGGTAATCTAAGTAATAGATGATCTTAACTGAGAGGTTATTATTCTGAGGCTCGGAAAATGTTCTGTCAAAATTTTTGAAATAATCAGACTGAGAATCTGAGTTAAATAAAATTCCCTGATCTTTCCAAACTATATTAACAAAACTACCCGGCGCAAATTGCCATGTATAAACAGCATCAATATTAAATATATTAAAGTTCGCATCCTTAAGTACAATTGTGTTATGTATTGTAGGAGAAAGCTCTCCATTAGTTTTAAGATCATACAATTGTTTTTGTTTTACTTTACTCCAATAATGTCTTGCTCTAAAAGTTATGCCTGACGTGTTATTAAAATTATATTTAGCCGATAAAATATTTTCAACTGTTGTTAAGTTGCGGCGGGAGAAAATAATATCCTTCAGTACATTATTTTCTGTGTATGTACCGTAATACCCTGCATCATTTACCGCCGGATTATAATTAATAATCTGGGTAATAGAAAACTTATCACTAAACCTGTAACGGTGAGAAAAATTGAATTCGTGATTAGGGCTATTAAATAATCCGAAGTTTCTCAATCCTACAAAATAACTAAATGAGCCAGCGTATTTTTTAGCGTTATTACTTTCAAACCACCCACTAAACTGAATTCTTTGAGGAGTTCTGAAAGAATACCCGGTAACACGAGGTTCATAAAAGTCATTTCCATAGGGAACATAACCCATAAAAGCACCTACAAACCAAAGATTTTTTAATTGTGCATTAGCATTTATGTTAGTATTGAAACTTTGGTATTTGGAATTAATCTTTTGGTTGGGAAAATTTTTGAAAAGTGTATTATAACCCGCATTAAAATTTACCTGAATCCTGTTATACCAATCTTTTGGTTTAAGCCATCGGTAACCTGTCCATAAGTTATGGCTGATAAAATTATTATTGAACAGTATGCCCATGTCGTTTATATCGTATTTACCATCAACAATTTCCTGTGCTATCTGATAGTGCCATCTACCCCCTGTTTTTCCAAAGCTAAGATTTTGAGAATAACCCGTAGACCCTTTTCCCAAAGGGTTACTTATCTCGCTTAAAGCAAATTTTCCGCTAAAATTGTAAGTATTTTTTTTATTATTAAAACTAAAAAGCCCGGCACTTACATTGGCGTCATAGTCGCGTCCGCTACGCAAAACATTTGTATTAATAAATGATACTGATGAATGGTTTTTTAAACTTTGATCAAATACAATAATATTATAATTAGTCAAAGGACTGGTTTCAATTTTTCGTATTTGTCCGGAAGCATTTTCTACTTCTGCATACATGGGTTTAGTAAGCGCATTAAAAAATCCAATACCCAAACCTTCCTTTGTTCTGCCGGAAATTTTTGTTGCATTAATTAACTTAGACGCCTGCGGGTTTTTTGTTACCGTTTCATTTGCTGTAACCTGATTATAAATGTCGCCGTAATGAAGTGGTGTACCTCCTATCCTTCTTGAATAAAATAAATTCCCTTTATTAAATAATTCCGTGCCTTCAGTAAAAAACGATCTGTTCTCATTATAACGTACTTCAAATGGGGAAAGATTTAAAACCTGATTATCGCTTTGTACCTGGCCAAAATCCGGTACTAAGGTCATATCCAACGTAAAGCTTTCGCTGATGCCATATTTAACATCCATACCACCATTTATTGATGTTCTCCAATCTTTTGTATCAGGCTTATAATGATTTACATATCCCGATAAATAAGGTGAAAATGACAGCCGGACAGGAGCATCTATTTTTCCAATACCCGTCCATTGCCCCTCCTGGTTTACAAATCCACTTACTTTTGGATCTAACGGGTTCCACGTAAACTGTTGGCCTGTCTTATTTCTTCTTCGTACAAAATTCAAACCCCAATTTTGATTTTCTTTACTTACAAAACGCAATGCTGAATAAGGTATCCGCATTTCAAATGACCAGCCATCTGCGTTAATTTTTGCTGCGCTATGCCATACTGCACTCCATGAAAGATCTTCATTATCCGGAGAGTATTTAAGATCGAATTGCTCACCATACGGCGTTACATAAAAGCCTACTGCATTAATTTTATCATTGTAAGTATCCAGAATTATTCCCGCAAAATCATTCACCCCTACATTGTCCCTTCCTATCAATTCTTTTGAAATGCTGTCTCTGGTTCGCTCATGACAGTAGCCGCCGATATAGACAGAAGTATTATCATACAACATATATATTTCAGTACGATTTATATTTTCTTCCATCTTACCAGGATTAGGACGTTGCTCAATAAAGTTTGTTGCAGGTGTTAGTTCTTTCCACGCAGCATCATCTAAATTCCCATCAATTTTAATAGTTGCTGTTGTTCTTTTTGCAGGTAGCTGTTTAATTTGATTTTGAGAGAATATATATTGATGAAACAGCAAAGTAAATAGCACAATAAAGGCAGTACGCATCGTTGGTAATTTTATACGAAGATAAACGTACATGACTGCCGAAATGTTACCGTTTATGTAAAAAAAATAAAAATTGAGGAAATTATTTATGCTTTAAAAGCCGAGGCAATGTCATTAAGTTAACACAAACCAAGAAGGTTTTATAATTCTTTCTCAATTTAAAATCTTGAAAAAAACCTTCTTGGTTTGTATCGTATATTCTTAACTTAATGACATTGGGCCGGGAGAATTCATTTTCTTGTTCCTGCATATAATTCATATTCAAGTAACCTGCAGTCTATCTTACTTGTATAAAATTCGATTTTTCTTTTTGGCTTTAATCCTATTTTTTTTGCAAGCACAAGATTGCCTGTAAAAATATATCCTGTATATCCTTTGCATTTTTTCTTTAGAAAATCTCCTATCGCATGATACGTTTTTTCCAGTTCTGTTTCTTCTCCCATACGCTCGCCATATTCAGGATTTAAAAAAACAACACCATTTTCATTTTCAGGAATTGGTGTATCCTCAAAATTGCAACGGATAAATTCAATATAATTTTCTACACCTGCTGCCCCTGCATTTATTTTTGAAATATTAATTGCGTCTTCACTTCTATCAGTTGCTATAACTTTTAAACCAGGTAAGTCAATTATTTTTTCATCCAACGCTGCTCTTTCTTTTTCAAAAAATGCATCATCAAAATCTTTTACATGCATAAATGCATAATTGTCTCTAAATAAACCGGGGCGGCGATTGGTTGCAATTAATGTTGCTTCAATGGCAAGCGTTGCAGAACCACACATTGGATTTACAAAAGGTGAAAGGCGATCCCATTTTGTTGCGAGTATTGTTGAAGCAGCCAGAGATTCCAGCATTGGCGCTTTACCCGGTATTTTTCTATACCCATGCTTGGCAAGGGTTTCGCCGGATGTATCAATAAATATTTCAGCTATTTCATCTCTCCAGAAAAGATGGATTACTGCACCTTCTAATGTTGATCCTGAATTTGGCCTGCCTCCTGTTTTATTTCGCATTCTGTCTGCAATGGCATCCTTCACTTTTACATTAGCATATAAAGAATTATTGATGCTTGGGTGAGTAACATTACTGGTAACAGAAAAATAACTATCGTTCGATACTATTTTTTCCCAGGGAATTTGAAATAATTCACGATAAATATCATCAGGACTATCAGAAGAAAATTCTTTTAAAGAATACAACACCTGGCTTGCGCATCTAAGATTTAAATTAAGCCGAATGCAATCATTCATGGTTCCCAACAATTCAATACCTGTTTGAAAAGTACGAACGGGTGTAAAGCCTAATTCAATTATCTCCTGTTGCAGGTAAGATGATAAGCGCTTACTGCAGGTTACAATTATTCTTTTTGCTGAAGTGGAAAGATTAATTAATTCCATTTACCTGCATTTCTTTATTTATTTTCAGTACCAGGCCCTGCAAAACTTTACCCGGACCAACTTCGGTAAATTGTGTAGCGCCATCAACTATCATAGCTTGTATTGTTTGTGTCCATCGAACAGGGCCGGTTAATTGCTGAATTAAATTTTGTTTTATTTCTGCAGAATTTGTTACACCCCGGGCAACTACATTTTGATAAACAGGGCAGTGTGGCTCATTAAAATTTGCAGCGTTGATTGCCTCTGCCAATTCTTCTTTTGCAGGTTCCATCAAGGGAGAATGAAAGGCACCGCCAACCGGTAAAACCAAGGCACGCTTTGCGCCGGCCTCTTTCATTAAGATACATGCATCGTCAATGCCTTTGATACTGCCTGATATAACAATTTGCCCGGGACAATTATAATTTGCGGGAACTACAACTTCATCTTTTATTGAAGCACATATTTCCTCCACTTTATTATCATCTAAACCCAATACGGCAGCCATTGTTGAAGGATTTATTTCACATGCTTTTTGCATAGCCTTTGCCCTTATAGAAACAAGTTTCAATGCATCTTCAAAAGTTAAACTTTGGTTTGCAACCAATGCAGAAAATTCTCCTAATGAATGACCCGCAACCATATCAGGTTTTGCATCTTTTAATATTTTATAAAGAATAACAGAATGCAAAAAAATTGCGGGTTGGGTAACATTTGTTTTCTTAAGATCTTCATCACTTCCTGAAAACATAATATCCGATATCCTGAAACCAAGAATGTCATTTCCTTTTTCAAAAAGTTCTTTTGCTTTTGCATTGCTATCATATAAATTTTTCCCCATGCCGCTGAATTGCGATCCCTGTCCCGGAAAAATGTATGCATGTTTCATCTGGTGTATAGTTAATTGGTTAATGAAACGGATAAACCAATAAGGCAGTAAACTGATAAACCATCTTAATGAAGTTTTGAACTGATGAGTTTTAGAAACTCACTGCGGGTTTCATTTTTTTCAAACTCGCCTGAGAATGCTGATGTAGTGGTTACCGAGTTTTGTTTTTGTACTCCTCTCATCATCATACATAAATGCGAAGCCTCAATTACAACTGCGGCGCCTAAAGGATTAAGGCTCTCCTGAATTGCATCCAGAATTTGTGTTGTAAGCCTTTCCTGTACCTGCAAACGGCGTGAAAAAACATCCACTACTCTTGCAATCTTACTCAAGCCGGTTATCCATCCATTGGGAACATAAGCTATATGAGCCTTACCAAAAAATGGCAGCATGTGATGCTCACACATACTATACAACTCAATATCTTTTACCACAATCATCTGGCTCATCTCTTCATGAAACTTGGCAGAATTTAAAATCTCTTTTGCATCCAATTTATTACCATGGGTAATAAATTGCATTGCCTTTGCCATACGATGCGGCGTTTTTAATAAGCCTTCCCTGTCCGGGTTCTCCCCTAATAAACCCAACACTTCCCTGTAATTCTTTTCCAATGCGGTCATGTCGTCTTCACAATACTCTTCAATTTTTTTATAGCTCATAATATTATTTTTTATCCCGATAGCTATCGGGAAGGATAGTCAACAAAATTCCTTTCGGTTTCGTAAAGCCGTATTTGTAAATCTAATTTCTTATCAATTTTTTCTCTAAGGATATTGTAAATAACAATTGCAATATTTTCTGCGGTTGGATTAAGCTCTTTAAATTCTATTGTATCAAGGTTAAGGTTTTTATGATCAAATCTTTCTAATACATTTTCACCAATAATATCACTCAGCATTTTAAGATCAATAACATAACCTGTTTGCACATCTGGCTCGCCAACAACTTTTACAACCAGGTCGTAATTGTGTCCATGAAAATTCGGATTATTACATTTACCAAAAACGCTATCATTTTTGGTTTCATCCCATGCGGGATTGTGCAGGCGGTGAGCTGCATTAAAATGTTCTTTTCTGTAAACTGCTACTTTGTTCATTAAATAATTTCAATCATTATAAAGAAATGTTCTATCCCGATAGCTATCAGGGCCAAAATACTCTACATATATGCGGGGTGTTTCATATAATTTAATACAATGAAGCTGCACAGGTTGCGGCAAATATGGAACCAATTGTTGCCATATTGCCTTTGCAATATTTTCTGTAGAGCAGAGTTTATTTTGCAAAAATGCTACGTCAACATTTAAATTTTTATGATCCAGTTTATCAAGCACATGTTCTTTTATAAGCCTGCTTAGCTTTTTTGCATCAAACAAAAAACCAGTTTCATTATTTACTTCTCCCTTAATTGTTACAAACAATTCATAATTATGTCCATGCCAATTTTCGTTTGCACATTTGCCAAATATTTCTTCATTTTTTTCCCTTTCCCATTCAGGATTATAAAGCTTATGGGCTGCATTAAAATGTTCAACTCTTGTAAGGTAAATCATTGAAGACTGAAAAAATTTTCTCAAAGGTAATAGAGAAAGCCAAAGTTGTGCTTTCTAAATCCGAAATTTGTAGTATGAAAATATTGGTAATGGCTGCTACACTACAGGAAATTGCACCATTTGCAAAAATGAATAATACTATCGAAGTACTGATTTGCGGAGTTGGAATCCCTTCCACAGTTTATCATCTTACTAAAAAATTATTAAAGCAAAAATTCGATGTTGTAATACAGGCAGGAATAGGCGGATCGTTTTCACACAAAATAAAAAATGGAGAAGTGGTTGCGGTAGAGCAGGATGTTTTTGCAGATATTGGCGTTGAAGAAAAAGGGGAGTTTAAAACCATCTTTCAATTGGGTTTTGGCGATGAAAATAAATTTCCTTTTAAAAAAGGAAGTCTTATTAATACTTCAGAAATATTACAGGCAACACATTTAAAAAAAGTAAAAGCAGTTACTGTAAATAAAATAAGTGAGAGAAAAAAACAAACTAAACAATTAAAACAAATTTTTAATGCTGCTGTTGAAAGTATGGAAGGCGCTGCCTTTCATTATGTTTGTCTTCAGCAAAATATTCAATTTTTACAAATCAGAAGTATTTCAAATAAAGTGGGAGAAAGAGATAAAACAAAATGGCAAATAAAAGAAGCGATTGTAAATCTTAATCTCGAATTAAAGAATTTGATTGACTCAATTAATAAATAATGAAATTAACACTGGGATTTTCTCCATGCCCTAACGATACCTTTATTTTTGATGCCCTGGTTAATAATAAGATCAATACCCAGGGTTTGGACTTTGATGTGATTTTGGAAGACGTAGAAACTTTGAATCAACTGGCATTAAAAGACACGTTAGATATTACCAAGATAAGCTACGGAGTGTTACCATTATTATTAGAAAAATATTTAGTATTAAATAGCGGCAGTGCTTTAGGATCCGGTGTGGGACCACTTTTGATAGCAAACCCCCTCCAAACCTCCTCCTTCAGGGGAGGCTTGCAAAATTCTTTTGCGGAGGAAGAATATGTAAACAGATGCACAATCGCAATACCAGGTATGCATACAACAGCGCATATGCTTTTTAGTCTTGCCTATCCGAAAGCAAAAAATAAAATATTTCTTCGCTATAATGAGATAGAAGATTTTGTATTAAAAGGCTCTTCCCAATTCTCTCCGCCAATTGGTGGAGAAGATTTAGGGGGGGCTGTTGCAGGTGTTATCATTCACGAAAACCGTTTTACTTACCCGCAAAAAGGTCTTATAAAAATTATTGATTTGGGAGAATTTTGGGAGCAAAAAACACAATCGCCAATTCCATTAGGAGGGATTGCAGCAAAAAAAAATATTGATATTTCTTTATTAAGAAAAGTAGATAATTTAATTAAACAAAGTATTAAATATTCTTTCAGTAACTATCCTTCAATTACAGAATATGTTCGTGAACATTCACAGGAAATGGAAGAAGATGTAATGCGAAAGCACATTGATCTTTATGTAAACAATTATTCAATTGATCTTGGAGAAAAAGGTAAAAAAGCTATTCTCCAGATGTTAAATGTTTACCAAAAAACAAGCTCACATAATTTTATCAACTTGGAGAATATATTTTTATCTGACGAATTTTAACTGCATGAGAATTTTACTTTTTATCATTGCCTTTCAATTATCTTTTGCGGGCATTGGTTTTTCGCAAACCCGGCAAACAGAAACGCTAAAGGTATTTTTTGATTGCCAATCTTATGGATGCGATTTTGATTACATACGTACAGAACTAAAATGGGTTGATTTTGTTAGAGACCGTACTGACGCTAATATCCACATTCTTATCAGTTCTCAGGACATAAATGGAGGGGGTGAAAAAATTTTTATGAATTTTATCGGTCAAAATAATTTTAAAAATATTTCTGATACACTATCTTTTTTCAATGATGCTAATAATACTCAAGATGAAAAACGAAAATTAATGGTACAATTTCTTAAAATGGGATTAACAAGGTATGTATCAAGAACAAATCTTTTTAAAAATATGGATATTATTTATAAACAGAATGAGTTAGAAAATAAAAAAGACAGCTTGCAAACAAACAAAGATCCGTGGAATTTATGGGTATATAATATAGGGGTCAGAGGTTTTTTTAATGGATCCGAAGTATATAAATCATCGTCTTTGAGTGGAAACTTTTCTGCTAACCGTACAACTGAAAAAAGAAAAACAAATTTTTTCATCAATTACAATAACCGCAATAGCAAATCTACATACGGCATAGAGGTTATTAAAGTGCACTCAAAAAGTTTAGATGCAAATTATGGTGAGGCATTTAGTATTAACAATCACTGGTCATGGGGATGGAATTTATTTTACGGCAACAGCTTGTTTAATAATTTTAAGAACAGGTTTGGATTTACTCCTAAAATTGAGTATAACATTTATCCCTATTCTGCATCCAATACCAAATCAATTACATTTGGTTATTATGCCGGCCCGGAGTTTAATGAATATTACGATACCACAATATTTTTTAAAACAAAAGAAGTACTCTTAAAACAAACCGTTACTGCATCATCCTCTTTTACGCAGCCCTGGGGTAATGTTAATGCAGGAGTATCTTACTCAAATTATTTTAATGATTTTACCAAAAATAATTTCGCCTTAAATGCTCAGGCAGAAATCAGATTATTAAAGGGGTTATCTTTAAATTTATTCGGATATTATTCAATTAGTCATGATCAAATATCATTACCTAAAGGAAATGCCAGCCGTGATGACGTACTTACCCAACGCAGATTAATTGCTTCTTCTTATAATTATTTTACTTCAATAGGATTACAATACAGATTTGGCTCAAAACATAATAATGTTGTTAATACCCGTTTTAACAGTTCAGGTTTTTCATTCTTTTATTAATATATCAGACTATCTCTTCAATCATTTACGTAAGGTTCTTCTAAATACTTCCAAACATCTTTTTCTTGCAAACTCATGTTCCACAATAGGTGGTGGATAAGAAAATTCCTGGAATTCCGGCACCCATTTTTTTATATATTTTAATTCAGGGTCAAACTTTTTTGTTTGCAGGTAAGGATTAAAAATTCTGAAATAAGGTGCGGCATCGCAGCCTGAGCCTGCCGCCCATTGCCATCCGCCATTGTTTGCAGCAAGATCGAAGTCCAACAATTTTTCAGCAAAATAAGCTTCACCCCACCGCCAGTCAATTAATAAATGCTTTGATAAAAAGCTGGCAACGATCATGCGTACACGATTATGCATAAAACCTGTTTGATTAAGTTGTCTCATACCAGCGTCCACAATTGGATAACCGGTATTTCCATTGCACCACAATTCAAACTCTGCTTCATTATTTCGCCATTCAATGTTTTCATATTCGGGTTTAAATGCCTTATGCATTCCAACATGAGGAAAATGCCAAAGTATAGATTGATAAAAATCTCTCCATATCAGCTCATTCAAAAATGTTTCATTTAATTGTTTGGCTTTTGCGGCCAATTCACGAATGCTGATCGTTCCGAAACGCAGATGCACGCCTAACCTTGAGGTTCCATCTACAGAAGGAAAATTTCTTTGCTTATAATAATTTTTAATCAGTATTTCATTCGCAATTTTAGATGGAAATTTTTCAATAACCTTTTTAAATCCAATATCTGAAAGTGAAGGAAGGTGCTGAGGAGATTGTTTATAAAAATTAGAATAATATTTTTCTGCAGGGTACGAACTCAAATAAAAGTCATTGAGCTTTGTTTTCCATTTTCTGCTGTACGGGGTAAACACAGTATAAGGTTTGCCATCATCTTTTTTTATTTCATCCTTTTCAAAAATTACCTGGTCTTTAAACGTTACCAGCGTGCCTCCAGACAATTTTAAAATCTCATTTATTTTTTCATCCCTGGCAATAGCGTAAGGCTCGTAATCATGGTTGGCATAAACTTTTTCAATTTTATATTTTGAAAGTAATTGAGTAAACACTTTTTCGGGGAAATCATAAAATACTTCTAATGATGAGCCAATAGATTTTAATTGCTCCTGTATTTCTTTTACAGCCTGATAAATAAATGTTACTCTCCTGTCTTCTTTGTTCTCCAGTTTATCAAGGATATTTTTATCAAAAATAAAAATTGGAATAACAGGTTTTTTATCTTTCAGTGCATGATATAAACCGGCATTGTCATACAACCGCAAATCTCTTCTAAACCAAAATATAGTTACTTTATTCAATTTAATATTTATACATGGAAAACATACGCAGGTACTTAGTAAATAGTTTTGATGAAGAGCTCATGAATTTTTTTTACTCTAATATTATTGTATTGACTATCCCGAAATTGCTTTACCCATCTTATTCCTTTAATTGAATTTGTTAGAAAAACTTCATCAGCATTTTGTAACTCTTCAATTGAAAGTGGTTTCTCAATAATCTTGAAATCTGACGTAAGTTTCTCAATTACAAATCTTCTCATCACGCCTGCAACACAGCCCTCGCTTAAAGCAGGTGTATAAATAACCTCATCTTTTATGATAAAAATGTTTGCAATAGTTGTATCACAAACTCTGTCATAATTATTTAAGAGAATACAATCATTGGCTTTAATTGTTTTAGCATGTAGCGCCGCCATAATATATGGCAAAAAATTATTACTCTTTAGATGAGAAAATTTGTCGCATGATTTTTTTGCGTCCGGGTAAACATCAATTATAAGGCCATTGGAATTTAATCCGGAGAATCCATCAATGCTCCATGTTTGTATTATATAATTTGGAAAATTATTTTCAGGATCATACAATCCCCCATTGCCTCTAAAAATCATCAACCTTACACGTATAAATAAATCATGTTGATTTTTTTTACAAAGCTCTGCAATTTTGTTTTCAAGATAAGCTGCTGTGAAATATTTTTGGATTTCAAATTGTAGCATTTCCATTCCGGAGAATAAACGTTCAAAATGGTAATCACCTAATTGAAGTATTCCTTTGTAAATCTTTAAAGTTTCAAATAAACCATCACCATATCTTAAAGAACGGTTATCAGGTGAGATAACGGAAGTACCTTCTTTATATATTTTATCATTGCAGGTAAAAAAAATACTCATTCAAAATATTGAATGAGCAAAAATAGAGATATGAGTTCTCATTGAAATAAATATCTACAGATCATCATCAAGCAATTTATGTTTAACAGCATACATAATTAAGCCGGCTGTACTTTTTGCGCCGGTTTTTGTTTTAAGCTTATCACGCATTGCCTCTACAGTTCGTGGGCTTAATTCAACAGCCTGGGCAATTTCACGGGTGCTTTTTTCTTCACACATTAATTTAAGAACTGTAATTTCTTTATCTGTGAGATGGGCATCCTGTGTAATTAGTCTATGCGGCAATACAGCATTTCTTTGACGAAGATTATTTAATAATGCCTGGTTTGTTAATGAATTAAAATAATATTCCTGTTCGTGACAGGTTTTTATTGCCTGATAAATTATTTCAGAGTCTGAAGTTTTAGTAAGGTAGCTGTTAGCACCGAGTTCCATTAGCTTAGTTATCATACTATGATCATCCATCATAGTAAGCATAATTACTTTGATGTGTGGATAAAGTTTTTTTATTTCAGGTAATGTAGTTATACCATCCATAATTGGCATCTGAATATCCAGTAAAATAACATCTGGCTGAACGGCTTTTAATAACATTAATAAGTGAGAACCATTATCAGCTTCGGCTATTATCTTAATATCTTTTTTAGAAGATAATGCTGTTTTTACACCTGCCCGGTAAAGCACATGATCATCTGCAATTATTACATTTATGGGAGAAGAGTTATCTGGTTTTAACGACATATTAATGGTTTTTACTTTAATTAGAATTTGGATAAGGTAAAAGTCTGTATTTTTTACCAAGTACTATATAGGAGAACTACTGAATCTAAAGCATCGTAATAATACGAGTAATTTACGCACAATCTCTCACAATAATTTTATACTTCCCAAATTGAGGATCGAAAAATTTGTGTAGAAAGTATTACCCAGAGTTTAAAACAACATTTTAAATTTACATTTGCTCCTCTTTCAAAATGAAGGTACTTGGTTGAATTTACAAATTGGATAAAATTTTGCTGAATAATTAAAAAATATTAGACATGGCTAACATTTCACATACCCAAGATATACTTACTCTTAAAACTAATGGCAAGTCTTTAAAAACAACCACATCGTACAGAGGCTTTAGTTCTATTGATCAGGAAATAGAAAGAGAAATAGCTATGCAATGGTTTACATCATCTAAAAAATATGACTTTTCTCAAAGAAATTTTTTATTAAAGAAAGAAAGTCTTTAGGCTTAATCAATCAGCTTATTGCGCATCCCATACATAATCAGTCCGGCAATAGTTTTAGCTCCTACTTTAGTTTTCATATTCTGACGAATAGTTTCAATAGTACGTGGACTTAAGAAAATTATTTTAGATACCTCTTCTGTAGTTTTATCCTGTGCAAGAAGTTGCAGGATTTTTATTTCTTTCTCATTAAAGTTAACCGGCACTATGCTTCCATAATGCTGTCGCACATTTTTCTTTTGTATCAGTTTACCCATCACAGCATTATTTACCAGGGAATTAAAATAAAAATCATCATTCATACAGGTAAGAATAGCCTCGTAAATTTCTTCGGGATCAGTAGTTTTTGTTAGATAAGCATTAGCACCCATTTCCATCATTTTGCTGATCATTTGCTGATCGTCGTACATGGTTAAAACAATTATTTTGATATCCTCATATTCCTTCCGAAGCATTTCAATGGCATTTATACCATCCATTTCCGGCATGCGAATATCCATTAATAATACATCAGGCTTTTTTATAGCCACTTTGTGCATAAGGTCTTTACCATCTTCAGCCTCCCAAAGCATTTTTAAATTATCTTTTCCGGCAAGTGCCATTTTTATTCCGTCTCTAAAAATTTTATGATCGTCTGCAATAGCAATTTTAATCACGTTGGCATTTGACATTAGTAAATTCTTTAGGGTTTAGTAATCTGTGGTAATGATAACGCAATTTAAGCATAGCTATTACTTATTCCACATTAATTTTTATGCTAAAAAGTTGGTAAAAACACAACGTAAATATACTCATTTTATCAGCGTCTTTGTACGCTGGCTATTTGCATAAGTACTTTAAAGCAAGTAAAACTCACACAAGTAAAAGAGGGCAGTTCTGCTCTATAATACTTTACTACCCACATTATCTTTGTATTGTTGATTGACATTGGCATATTTATTTATCCAATATCCTAAATATCCAATTTAATCTATTGATACATGCTTTTGTGTTATTGCTCACTGTCAATAAACATTTTTTATCAATTAAAGACCCGCTTTAAATCCAAATTATCCAATCTTTCTTCGCCTCTATTTACTATAAACTCCATGGATTGGTAAAAACACTATGGTAATTCTCCCTTTTACTTCACAGTAATTTTACTATTTATTTATCGTACATTTACCTTATTTTTAATCGTAATTTTAGCCTTTTTTTTGATAAGACCTAATACTGTATTAGTTTCTATCAAAATTGCTGATTCAATTTGAAATTTTAGCTGTTGTGAAGATTCTTTATAAGTAGGAAGTTAGTAGTCAAGTTTTTCTCACAACCCCTTTAATTAATACAAATTAAACTTACAATTATGACACAACAAGAACTTTTAAAAACCAAAACCCTTGCTGAAGTTGGTGAAGACATTGGCTTAGCTGAAGGTTTGCATTTAGTAAAGGCTTTTGCGGAAGCTAACCCTGATGCAACAAAAGGTTATTACATTGGAAGAAATGTTATTGATCAGATTTTGGCACAACCAGGTTGTGTTGGAATTAACTTCCGTAAATGCTTAACTGAATTAAATGAGGAGCATTTAGTTTACACTGGTGTAGATACAGAAGGCAAAGACATCATTGAATATTGTGTTGTAACAGTTACAGGTGATGTTGTAAAACAAGATGCAATTGTTGCTGACAGAATTTGGATAAACAATGATGAAATAGAAGTAATTGATTAATAGTTTTTAATTTCAATTATATCTTTTTATATTTGGTGGAAATACCCAAATAATAACAAAGATTATACAAAATATCGCAAGTTTTTCGTCCTTATTACCCTTAATTTTTTTGTTTATATTCCAAAGGAATAACAAAAGCAAAGAATTAAGGGTAATTTTTTTTTACCTGATCTATTGTGCAGCAAATGATCTACTGAGCTTTTATTTGTTTCAAATAGCCCACCTCCGCCCTTTCTTTCTATATGACATTTTTACTGTAGTTGAATTTAGCTTGTTTTCATGGTTTTTTTATCAAATCATTTTCAATCGAAAGTTGAAAAAAGTTATACCATTAAGTATTGCGCTTTTCATTATTTTTAGTGTATCCATCTATATTTTACTTCCCGAGAATACTTCTTTCAGTTCCCCTATTGCTGGTACTGAAAGTGTATTGATAATTGCAATGTGTATTTATTATTTTTTAGATCAACTAAAACAGCCAAATACATTAATGATTTATTCATCCATTAATTTTTGGATCATCATCTCTTTTTTAATTTACCTGGCGGGCACATTCTTTTTAAATATTTATGCGGATAGCATGATAAACGACCATGCTTTTATTAAACAATATATTCTTATTAATTCATCATTTAATATCCTTAAAAATATTTTGCTTAGTGTTGCCATGCTAATGAAGCCCGATAAAAAAATTAATCAAACTATATTCCCCGAAGACAGACTTAAGGCCGATTGGAATTCGAATCAATCATTACAGAATTTAAACTAACAGCTTAAACCCTAACATGTATTTTCTCCAGGTAAATGAGTCTACAGGAATATCAGGCGTTTTATTTTTAGGTACGCTGGGTATGTTTGTAATGGCTATCGGGATTGTTGTATTTGTTATTTTTCATCAGCGCAAAGTTATCCGCTATCAACTGCAAATGAAACAGATGGAAGATGAAAAGCAACAAATACTTTTGCAGGCATCTATCCGTTTCCAGGAAGAAGAAAGGCAGCGTATTGCGGCTGATCTGCATGATGATGCAGGTCCGCTTTTAGCCACGGCCCGTTTGTACCTAAATGAAAATCTTATTCACCAGGAGCCTGCTATTCAACTGCAATCCATTTACAGCGCTAAACAAATTATTGATGATGCTATCCAGTTAATAAGAAATATTTCGCATAGCCTAATGCCCCCTACACTTAAAAACTTTGGTCTTGAATCTGCCATGATCGATCTTTTTCAAAAGATCAACGGCTCAGGTAGTTTAAATGCAACTGCCCGTTTTCATGATTACAGGCAACGGTTAAAACTAGAGCAGGAACTATTGGTTTTCAGGATCATTCAGGAACTTGTAACAAATATTATTAAACATAGCAACTCAGGCTTTATTCATTTAACCCAAAATACAAACGGTAACAATATTTATTTCCGTATTCATCATGACGGGCAGGGAATTATTCAATCAGAATTTGAAAAATTAAACCAGAATTCCGCTGGATTAGGTCTAAAAAATATTGAAAGTCGTGTAAAGGTTTTGAAGGGAAGGATATTATTTGAAATAGATACATCTCATACTTATTATAAAGTTACTTTAGAAATACCCAAAGAACCGTTGATATAATTTATTTGTAATGCTACACTAGCAAAAATTTATCTTTAACTTGTAGCTTAGTTATGGATATAATAAAGGTCGCAATCGCTGATGATCATCAGATTTTTAGGAAGGGAGTTATTCTTTCTCTGCGTCAGTATACTAATATAAAATTTATTTTTGAAGCTGATAATGGGGAAGCCCTAATTCAGAAAGTAGCAGATAATGATCCTCCTGATGTTATTCTGATGGATTTAAAAATGCCTGTAAAAGATGGCATAGAAACAACCAAGTATCTTAATAAACATTTTCCTGCTATAAGAGTAATTATATTAACTATGTATGAGGATGAAAGATTTGTGGGGCATTTAATGGATAGTGGCGCAAATGGTTATCTTTTAAAAAGTACTGAACCATCTGAAATTAAAAAAGCAATTACAGATGTTATGCGTACAGGTTTTTATCTAAACAATTTTGTAAATAAAGTATTGATAAAAAAGAATTACGCCAAGCAAAAATTTAATCCAAACTTAAACAGCGAAGTTGTTATTAGCGAAAGAGAAAAAGAAGTGCTTACATTAGTTTGTATGGAATTTACTGCACAGGAAATTGCTCAAAAAATGGAGATTAGCGCCAGAACAGTGGAAGCCATAAAAGACAGGCTGATGGAACGTTTCGGCGTAAAAAATTCTGTAGGATTGGTATTTTATGCAATGAAAAATTCTTTGATAGATTAAGCGTTTGCCAATCTCAGGCTAACAATAATTTTTATACAATCATTTCCGGAATTTCTCCTTCAACAATTAATTTGCCCGCTGTTTTATTTTTAATCTCATCAACGCTTACCCCGGGAGCCCGTTCCAATAATTTAAATCCATTTTCTGTTACATCCAGAACGGCTAATTCTGTAACAATTTTCTTTACGCATTTAACGCCGGTTAATGGCAGTGTACATTGAGGAAGCAATTTAGATTCTCCCTTTGGGTTTGTGTGCATCATGGCAACTATGATATTTTTTGCGCTTGCAACAAGATCCATTGCGCCACCCATTCCCTTAACCATTTTGCCGGGTATCTTCCAGTTTGCAATATCACCGGTATCACTTACTTCCATTGCACCCAATACTGTAAGATCAACTTTTCCTGCTCTTATCATTCCAAAACTCATTGCACTATCAAAAAAAGCCGAACCCGGTAATGTAGTAATTGTTTGTTTGCCGGCATTTATCAAATCGGGATCTTCTTCTCCTTCCAGAGGAAATGGCCCCATGCCTAATAATCCGTTTTCGGATTGAAGAATTACATTTATATTTTGAGGGATATAATTAGCCACCAAAGTTGGAATGCCTATCCCCAGATTTACATAATATCCATCTCTTAATTCTTGAGCAATCCGCCTTGCAATCTGGTTTTTATCTAACATACCTCTGTCCCCTAAAGGGGAACTTAGTTTTAAGGTTTATAAATTTATTTTTCAAATATATCTTAACCTAGAATTTCAAAAAGAAAAACACTAAATAAAAATGTAAGTACTTCCTAAACTCTTCTTTAGGGGGTTTGGGGGATTCTTACTGTTCTTTGTTCAATTCTTTTTTGATAATTGTCACCTTTAAAAATTCTATGAACATAAATACCGGGTGTATGAATATTATTTGGATCCAGTTCTCCGGCTTCTACTAATTCTTCTACTTCAGCAATTGTAATTTTGCCTGCCATTGCCATCAGGGGATTAAAATTTCTGGCTGTTTCTTTGTAAATAAGATTCCCTTGTGTATCGCCTTTCCATGCTTTTACAATTGCAAAATCTGCATCAAATGCATATTCTAATAAATATTGTTTTCCATTAAACTTACGAATTTCTTTTCCTGCTGCTACTTCTGTACCAATACCTGCAGGAGTGAATATAGCAGGCATTCCATAACCTGCAGCCATACATCTTGTGGCTAATGTACCTTGGGGAATTAATTCTACTTCAAGTTCTCCACTTAATAATTGTCTTTCAAACTCTGCATTTTCGCCTACGTATGATGAGATCATTTTTTTCACCTGCTTTTGCCTGAGCATTAATCCAATTCCAAAATCATCAACTCCCGCATTATTAGAAATACAGGTTAAAAGCCTTACGTTCTTTTTTACCAATGCAGTAATACAATTTTCCGGAATACCACATAGCCCAAAACCTCCTAACATTAAAACATTGCCGTTTTTTACATCCGCAATTGCTTCATCAGCATTTATAAAAACCTTATTCATCTATATAATTATTTACTTACCATTATTACTCACCAAAATTGTTTACGTTTAAGTGGAATTTTTATAGTATCCGTTCCTGTTTTTTGTGTATTCAGGCTGTCAAGCATATTTCTCATCATATCCGGATGCTGCGTATAATAAGAATAACTTTTTTCAAATTGATCTGCGGTAATGTTATGAATTAAAAATACTTTTTTGGTAAGGGTAATATTTTCTTTAGCTAAAGAATTAGCTGAATCACTTTTAATTAATTGCTTAGAGAGGGCATCAGCTCTTAAAACATCCCATACTATTTCCTGCATTTTCTTTTGATTAATAATTCCCGATGGTATTGATTCTTTACAGGAATAAAACAAAACTAAAATTGAGATTGTTAAAATGCATCTTATCATTTTAAGCCTTCTTTATATTTAGCGGCATTTGAAATATCCAGGCGTTGCAGATATTCCAACGCTTTTACTTTTTCCGCAGGTGAGGCCTTAGAAAATATTTTTATTAGTTCCTGGGTTTTCCCCTGAAAGAAAAACTGAAGGATCATAGTATTGGGATTGTCTGAATTAAAATTATTTAGCAGACTTAACACATTTAAAATTTCATTTCGGGCTACAATCTCTTCTTCATATAATTTATCCATACCCATCCTGTAAAACCGATAATATGCATCATGAATAAGTGTATACCGGCTATTGAGCAAATTTTCCACCAGCCAATAACGATTTCTCGTTCCGTCAAAGGCCTTCCACCCCGAAATATTTCGTCCATCAGGTGCATTGTTTACAATGTTTTGAGCTTTTTGAAAATAAAGATCTCCCGCCCGTGGGGAAAACGAATCATAATCTAATGCAAGAATTATATTGATATAATAAGCAATTACAGCGGTAAGGTTAGCAAATAGTGGATCTGTTCCTGCAACCCTATTTTCATTAAATTCCATTTGCTGAAATTCGGAATATTTAAAGATTACATCATTGTCCTGAAAATTAATTATGGGAGATAAATAAGATGAATTAAATACCGGGCGGGCTGATTGAATTGTTAATGAAGCTTTGTAAACATTTGCATCGTTAGTAGACTCAAGATTTAATAAAAAGCTGCAATCAATCTTTTCTCCGGAAGAAAAATTATCCGTTGTCCACTTACGGTTATTGATAAAATTGTTTAAAGCAGTTTGCAGGGTTTGAAAAGTTTTCTTATCTACATTTCCTCCTACCCTGTTTGATAATACATTTATCCTTGCCCGTAATTCCTGAGCCTGAATAATGCTTGCTAATAAAAAAATTGTTATAACAAAAAATAATCTACGCATTTTTATATTTAATGATAGTGTTTACAATGTCTTTGGCAACAAGCTTTTTAGATTTTTTTTCGAAATTGAATTCATTTCCATTTTTATCAAAAATAGTAATTTTGTTGGTGTCACTTCTAAATCCTGCTCCCTCATCATTTAATGAATTCAAAACAATAAGATCAAGGTTTTTCTTTTCTAACTTAGATAATGCATTTTCTTTTTCATTATTGGTTTCTAATGCAAATCCAACAATTATTTGATCTTTATTTTTTTGCTCTCCCATCTCTTTTAAAATATCATTAGTTCTTTTTAAATTAAGAGGAAGAACATCTTCTGTTTTTTTAATTTTTGTTAATGAAAAATCCTGAGGCCTATAATCTGCCACCGCTGCAGCCATTACAGTTATATCTTTTTTTGAAAAATTGTTTATACAGGCATCATACATTTGCTGGGCTGAAGTAACTTTTACTGTTTGTATATTTTTACTAACATCTATATTGGAGGGACCTAAAATTATTGTAACATCCGCTCCTCTTTGGGCAAATTCTTCTGCGATTGCTACTCCCATTTTACCTGTAGAATGATTACTAATAAACCTTACCGGGTCTATAGCTTCATGAGTAGGTCCGGCAGTTACTAATATTTTTTTTCCTTCTAATTCTTTGCTGCTAAAAAAAAAATCCTGCAGATATTGCAGAATTTGCTCTGGCTCTGCCATTCTCCCATCTCCAAATAAGCCACTTGCCAGTTCTCCGTTTTCAACAGGTATTATGTTATTTCCAAAAGATTTTATCTTATCAATATTTAATTTGGTGGATGGATGATGCCACATATCCTCATCCATTGCAGGAGCAACAATTACGGAGCAGGTTGCAGATAAGTATACTGCCAGTAATAAGTTGTCACAAAATCCATTGGCCATTTTTGCCAGTGTATTGCAGCTTACAGGAGCTAATAACATAACATCGGCCCATCGCCCCAGGTTAACATGATTAGCCCAGGAAGTTTCATTGAAAAGATCAATTAAGACTTCATTTTTTGATAATGTAGAAAAGATAAGAGGTGATACAAAATCTTTTGCCGAAGGAGTCATTATCACTTTTACTTCTGCACCGGCTTTTATTAGTAACCGCACCAACAAAATAGCTTTATAAGCAGCAATGCTGCCTGTAACTCCTATTAATATTTTTTTACCGGAGAGCATAAATAAAAACGACGATTAAAAAACAATCGTCGCTAAAATTATATTTTCTTATCTAAAGATTAATATAAAAGTTTTACCAAAATTTAGCCTCTTTATTTAACTAAAAAGATCGTCTTCATTTTTACGATAATATACCTTGTCATCCATAAACTCGGTTGTTGCTAATAAAGCTGGATTAGGCATTCTTTCGTATGCTTTTGAGATTTCAATTTGTTCTTTATTTTCATGGATCTCCTCAAGGCTGTCTGTATGGCTTGCAAATTCTTCCAGTTTATTATGTAACTCTTCTTTTAAAGAGATATTAATTTGATTGGCTCTTTTAGCAATTACAGCAATAGATTCATACAAATTGCCGGTTTTGCTTTTAATATCAGTCAGGTTTTTTGTTTCAACAACATTACTAGTGTTAGCGCTTTGTTGTCGTCTTAGTTTGCTCATTTTGTAATTCTTTAATGTGATTTAAACTTAAGTTATTATACTCTTGTGCGTCTTTTAATAATTTGCTTTCGGGATAGCGATCAGTAAAATCATTAAATTCAGAAACCGCTTTTTCATACCTCTCAATTTGTTTTTCAGCAACACTTAATTTGGCAAATTGATAAAATGATTTAATACTCATCAATTTATATTCGTCTCCCTTAGTTGATTCAGGATAGTTGTTTAATAAATTGGTAAATGCAATACCAGCCGCCCTGTAATGCTGTAATTTAAAATATAATTCTGCACTTTTATATTCTTTTATCTCCAGTTTAGCATGGCTTTTATCAATAACATCAAATGCAGTTTTTAATCTTGAAGAGTTTGGATGTGTATTTATAAAAGTTTGCATCATTCCAATTGCTCTGGAAGTATTTGTTTGCTCTAATTCAATTTTAGGCGATTGCAGATAATACATATATGCATGCATATAGGCAATTTCTTCTTCTTTCGGACTATTGGGGAAAACCTCTAAAAAGCCTTTAAACAGGTTTTCTGCATCCTCATAATTTTTTTGAAAATACGAGCAATATGCATACTTGTAATATAAATCTTCAAATTTTTGTGTGCCTTTAAATACAGGAAACAATTCAATATACAATTGCTCTGCCTGCTTGTACTTTTTTTTATAAAAATATTCATCCGCCTTTTTCAATTGGTAATCATAGTCCTTACTTTTAAGAACTTTTCCAAAATCACTGGAACAGGATACAGCAGCAAAAGAAGTAATCAATAATATAATTAGTAATCTCATAAAGAAACGCAAAAATACGTGTTTAAAAAGAAATTTTTATAAAAATATCTCTTATTAACCTTAATAAATCCGAGGTTGGCTAATAACCAATGGATTTAATAATATATTATGAAAAAGCCCTTCGATTTCGCGAAGGGCTTTCATTTTGCAAAAAGCGAATCTATTTATTTATACTTTTAATATCAATTGTATTCGAATCCCCACCTCCAATTTCGCAATTGGTAGTTATTCTGTCTGAACTTATTCCTTCTTTCTCCATTAAATATTGTTTAATTGCCTCTGTTCGTTTGCTGCATAATGCCTGAGAGGCTTTAGATGCTGCTGGATAGCCTGTAATACTTATATTGCAATTTGCATTTGCTTTTAATTTTGAAGCAATTGTAGCTAACATCGCCTTTGCATCACTGGATAAAGTATTGGTATTTCTTTTAAAAGAAATACTTGGCAGATCACCAATAGAACATGCTTCAGGAGCAGTAATAGCTGGTTGATTTTTACAGCACTCTGGCTCTGGACATTTACCAACTCCATCAGCATCTACAGGTTGACAATATGTAGGTGTGATTAATTCTTTATCCTTACAATCAGGAACCCCATCACCATCAGTATCCCTGCTTACACCATGTGTATCTACCGGGCAACCTGCCGGAGTATTTGGTTCTTTGTCCAATTGATCAAGCACACCATCATTATCAGCATCATCAAATGTTGGTTTTGGAAGCTTCATGTGGCGGGGATTATTTAATTCACTATAAGCATAATCCAAAGGATTTAACCACCAAAGAGGTTCAACAGATTTAGCGCCAAGATTAAAATTTATGCCGATTGATGCGTAGTTATAGCTATCAAATTCAGATGTTAAAACAGCATCCCCAACCGCTTGTTCCTGCCAAATTTGCCCATCAAGAAAATCATCTTTTACTACCGTATATTTTTCTTCAAATGCCAGATTTATCCGCTTGCTTAACTTAAAAGCTACGCCGCCAATAAAATGGCCTGAAGGTCTGAGAGTATTATTACCTAATTTACCTCTACGTACCCCTGGAGCCTGAGCTTCGGTTTCATAGGTATTATCCATGCCATCTTTTAATTTTTTTAAAACCTCTTTACGATTCGCATGTGTTTGGTCCGATAGCGGAATACTACTAAATAATGTGCTATAAGGTTGGCCACTACTATTTAAGGCATTCACCATTGTATGATATACAGTCATACCAAAACCCACTCCTCCATAAATAACAAATCCAGATTTTTGTTTATGGAAACGGATATTATTAAAAGTAAGTATCCCCTGTACACTAAGGTCTTGTATCTTTGCTTTATAATTATAAAATACTCCTTCAGTAGCCCGCCCTGGTATTGAACTTACAAGCGCACCGCTATTGGTTCTAATTGGAGAAGAGTATGCAGCCCATGCTGGATTTTTTGCAAAGTTGTAAGAGGCATTCCATGCTAAACCTTTGGCAATTCCGTAGGTATATTGCGCTCTTAATGAAAAAAGATATCCCAATGCTTTGCGAATATGTATTGAACCGCCGGGTGTAGGGTTTCGTGAAGGAACATCGCCGCTAACTGAAAACATACCACCTGAAATTCCAATTTCTAATTGATTACGGGGCTTTGCAGGAAAACTATAAGTATTATTCCAGAATTCATTTTGCTGAGCCATTTTTTTAGGAGTAATAACACTTGAATCATATACATCATAAGTTCCACTTTGCGAATAAGCAGAACACGCCAAAAGAGAAAATATTCCATATAATAATGAGGGTAATAATAAGGGTAACTTTTTGCTTGCCATAACTTTTTTTTATCTAAGTAACTGATCTATCAGAAAAAGAATTATTTATTGTTTGTAAAAATATTAAACCAAGATTATAATTCAAATTTTTTTTAGCAATTATTTAAACTTTCAAATCTTTATATGTAGTTGCAATTTTGTAAACGTATGACTTATTTCTGAACTTTAGCGGTGATTTATTCTATAAAATAAGTACAAATGAGCTTAAACATTTCTATAATTTCAGTAATTATTTGTTTCTGCACTATATTGCCTGTTTATCATTATGCAATTCCCAAAAAACCTTATAGCAGAGGAATTAAGAACTTTTGAAAAAAAGTTTGAAGAGGCGGTTAAAAGCCAAACAGCTTTACTCGATCGCATAATGAAATATATTATTAAGCGAAAAGGCAAACAGTTAAGACCCATGTTTGTTTTTTTAAGCGCCAAACTTCACGGACCTGTAAATGAATCTACTTACCGGGCTGCTGCTTTGGTTGAATTATTACATACGGCCACTTTAGTGCATGATGATGTTGTAGATGAATCATTAGAACGCCGGGGTTTTTTTTCGATAAATGCATTATGGAAAAATAAAATTGCAGTATTGGTTGGCGACTATCTCCTTTCTAAAGGATTATTGCTTTCAACGGAAGCCGGTGATTTTAAACATCTGCATATTTTATCAGATGCTGTTAAGCAAATGAGCGAAGGTGAATTACTGCAAATTGAAAAAGCAAGAAAACTAAATCTTAAAGAAGATATTTATTTTGAGATCATTAGAAGCAAAACAGCTTCACTGCTTTCTTCAGCATGTTGTGTAGGAGCATGGAGTACAAGTAAAGATGAAGTTATTGCCGAAAAAATGAAATTGTTTGGAGAAAAAGTAGGAATTGCCTTCCAGATTAAAGATGATTTGTTTGATTATGGAAATGAAGACATAGGAAAGCCGACTGGCAATGATATTAAAGAAAAAAAATTAACACTTCCATTAATTTATACACTCAACAATGTAGAAAGATCTAAAAGAAGAGAAATGATTTATATAATTAAAAATCAAAATAAAGATGCCAAAAAAATAAAAATAGTTTTAGAATGTGTAACAAATGCCGGTGGAATAATTTATGCAACTAAAAAAATGAATGAGTACAGGGATGAGGCATTAGCAATTTTATATCAGTTCCCCGATAGTGACATTCGTAAAGGTTTGGAAGAATTAGTAAGGTATACAACAGATAGAAAATATTGAATTAATGTGCTAATATGCTGATGTGCTAATGATAATACAAAAATAAAATGCAAAAAAGATGGAACATATTAAAGGCAAACGAAGAAAAAGTTGAGGCATTACATCAATCTCTCTCTATTAATAAAGTATTATGTACAATTCTTGTACAGCGCGGTATTGATACATATGATATAGCCAAAAATTATTTTCGCCCGCAGTTATCTCAATTGCACGATCCATGGCTGATGAAAGATATGGACAAAGCAGTTGACAGGATTTTATCTGCAATAGAAAAAAATGAAAAGATACTTGTGTTTGGAGACTATGATGTTGATGGTACCACTTCTGTTGCCTGTATGTATAAGTTTCTCCAAAAAATTTGTCTCCCACAGAATATCGAATTTTATATACCCCATCGTTATCGCGAAGGCTATGGCGTAAGCAAGATGGGTATTGATTTTGCAAAAGAAAATAATTTTGGGCTTATCATCTCACTCGATTGCGGCATTAAATCAATTGATCTTATTTCTTATGCAAAAACTTTAGGTATAGACTTTATTGTTTGCGATCATCATTTACCGGATGATGAATTACCACCAGCCATTGCTATTCTAAATCCAAAGCAAAAAGGCTGCAACTATCCATACAAAGAATTATGTGGCTGTGGCGTGGGATTTAAATTGATCACTGCACTTTCACAACGATTGAATATCCCTGAAACTGAATATCTCTCTTACCTTGATCTTGTGGCCACAGCAATTGCAGCCGATATTGTTCCTCTAACCGGTGAAAATCGTGTTCTTGCTTTTTATGGTTTAAAAAAAATAAATGAAGAGCCTTGTGCCGGAATAAAAGCTTTGGTGCAACTAAGCGGAATTCAAAAAAAATTCTCTATTAATAATGTTGTTTTTATAATTGCTCCACGGGTAAATGCTGCAGGCAGAATGGATGATGCAAGAAAAGCCGTATTAATGTTTGTGGAAGATGATTTTAATAAAGCGCTGGAATATGCTGAAATGTTGCATAGTGATAATATAGATAGAAAAGATGCTGACAGTACCATTACCGAAGAAGCTTTATCCATAATTGATGGAGATGAAATTTTGATAAACAAAAAAACAACAGTTGTTTTTAAAAGTCATTGGCACAAAGGTGTTGTTGGCATTGTTGCCTCAAGATTAATTGAAAAATATTACCGTCCTACAGTTGTATTAACGCAAAGCGGCGAAGTGGTATCCGGCAGCGCAAGAAGTGTTAGAGGTTTTAATTTATATGAAGCCATCCATGCATGTCGTGAGCATCTTATTGGCTATGGTGGCCATTTTGCGGCTGCAGGATTAACTATGCTTCCTGATAATGTGGAAGCCTTCAGCAATAAATTTGAGCAGGTAGTTGAGGCCATTATCGAACCTCATTTATTGATACCTGAAATAATAATTGATGCTGAAATAAATTTTAAAAATATTACCAAAAGCTTTTATAATATCATTACGCAGATGGAACCTTTTGGCCCGGAAAATATGCGGCCGGTTTTTATTTCTAAAAATGTTGTTGATACTTCCTGGTCAAAAATTGTAAAAGAGCTGCATGTAAGATTTATTGTAAAGCAGGATAATATTACTTTCGCCGGGATAGGATTTAATATGGCCGATAAATTTTATTTACTGCAATTGAATAAGCCGCTTGATATGATTTATACTCTTGATGAAAATGAATGGAACGGAGAAATACATTTGCAACTGAAAGTGATTGATATAAAACTTTCTGAATAATATTCACGCAAAGACGCAAAGAAAATTAAGACGCAAATAATTTTCTTTGGGGCTTGCATCTTTGCGTGAAAACTTATATAAACTGATGAAATATTTTTACTATATAAGGTTATTTTTTTACATCTCTTTTAACTGGAATATAAGATTGGCAGGGTTTACTATTTACCATGAAATAAAGGGAGAAAAAAAATACAACATCAATACATGTAAAATAGAAGATGTAAAAAAGCTGTCAATCAAAGGGGATAATATTGAACATGCTGAACTTTACCAGGGAGCCAACTATTATTTATTAGAAAAAGTTTTTGCTCATCTTCAAACAATAGATGCTGATAAAAATATTATTGATTTTGGATGCGGTAAAGGCAGAGTGCTTGCTGTGGCTGCTTATTACGGCTTTAAAAAAATTACAGGAGTTGAATTTGCTAAAGAATTATGCGACGAAGCAAGAAAAAATATTATCCCCGCACAACAGAAATTCCCGGAAAAAATATTTAATGTCATCCATACAAATGCTGTTGATTATAAAATTGAAAAAGATACAAATGTGTTTTTCTTTTTTAATCCTTTTGATCAAGTTGTAATGCTTGCTGTTGTAAAAAATATTTTACAATCTATAAAAGAAAATTCAAGAGAAATTTATGTCGTTTATCTCAATCCTGTACATAAAGAAATTTTTATGAGCGCAGGTTTTGAACAGATATTTCATCTGCAAAAATTAAAATATGTAGAGGCAAGCATATTTATGAAGGCGGATAGGTAATGCATTCGTGGATTCACTACGTTCTTTTATTCTTATACTATACTTTCTAAGTACTGAAAATTACTAAGCAACAAGACTAAAAGATAAAATGTTCTAAAGAGATTGTTTATTTCTTTTAGAGCCTTGAAAATCTATATATAATTTTACTAAGACACAAACAATTACCCCCCCTAATGCTAATTTAAAAAAGTCTATGTATGAATTACTTGGTTTGCCAGATGCCATAAGATAAGAAGCATAGAATATAACTAACATGCATGTCCAAAAATGGATCTTTAAGTATGTTTTCAAGTTTAATTTAGTTTAAAGAATACAATTTGAATTTCCTAATAATCAATTTGAGTTTAGAATTCCACAGGCTACAACCCAACCTGCAACACATGCTTCTATTCCTACCGAACATGAAATTATACACCACCATGTGTCAAAACATTCATGTGAAGAGCATTCTACACATGACTGAAAACCATCGGTTCTCGAACATTGTACTTTGGCATTACTTGTAACTTTATTCACAATACTAAAATTACCTAATGTTTTAAATTCCGGTGGAACTCCGATTTTTTATATCTGAACCTTCTTTATTTCCCTTATTGTCTCTTACTGTAATTTCAATATGCATTTTCCCAGAAACTGAACAATATTTATAGCGGATAGCATTATCTAAATTTGTAGCTGTAATAACCATTTTTAGTGTCTTTTGTTCTTCAGGGTTGTAGAACATTACTAACGTTTTCAGTTTATCAATCCTATTTTTAATAAAATACGAAACAAGCGAAGTTGAAACATAAGTATATTTTAAAATTGTATTATTATCCCAACTAGACTGGTCTCCATCATTAATAAATATATCTGAAACATGGAAAGGACATTCCTTTAGAGAAACAGAGGTTTCAGATTTAACCTCATCTTTGATATTTGCAGGATCAGGTTTAGCCTCTATTGTTTTGATGATTGGCTCCTGCTTTTGGTCTTCTGTTTTGGTACAGGAAACGACCCAAAGTGTAAAAAATAGAATTATACTTAATTTTTAAAATAGTTTCATAAATGATTGTTTTGGTTAGTATAAATATAAGCTTTAAAAATCCTTAGACCAAATATTGTTTTAAATGAAGGTGACTCGTCCTATGTTGATTGCCAGCGAACTATCCTATACCTCCAAAACAATATCACTTTTTTTCTTACCTTCCATCATCTCAACGCTTCTGTTTATAAAATTGGTAAGCTCACTGCCTTTTAATAATCCCTGCGAAAGCAACGCCAGGTCAGTTAAATTTCTTACCTGCTTTTGCTGGTTTTCTGTATCCTCTTCTTTTAAAATAGTTTTATAAATAGGATGGTTACCATTTACGGTAAGGGTAACTTCTTCCGGCATATTACTGTAAAAACTTCCCATACCGCCACCACCGCCATGTTGCGCCATATCTTTCATGCGCCGCATAAATTCGGGCCTCGTTGCAATCACCGGTGGTGTCTCAGGATTTAATCCTTTCACCTCAACAGAAACATGCATGGCAGGAATTTCTACCTTAAATAATTCTTTTAATTTTTCTTCCTCTTCTTTATTTAAAACACTGTCTGTATTTTCTTTTTTATCAATAAGATTTTCGGTGATGTCTGCATCCACTCTTACAAACTGCATGTCGTTCCACTTCATCTCCATATTATTGATGAACGCAGCATCCACAATAGTTTCAAGCTTTATTACTTTGTAACCAATTTTATTTGCAGCCTGTATATAACTATCCTGCTGAACCGGATCAGTTGTGTACAACATCACCAGTTTTCCTTCTTTATTTTTTTGAAGAGTTTCCGTTTCTTTTTTATATTCTTCAAGTGTATAAAATTTCTTTGAAGATTTAGAATCTTCAGAAGCCCCTCCACCGGAGGGGTTTGGGGAGGCCTCAAATATGTTGAACTTATTTGCCTTCTCTAAAAATTTGTCATCTGTCATCATTCCGTACTTGACAAACACTCCCAGGCTCTCCCACTTTTCTTCAAAAGATTTTCTGTCGTTATTAAATATCTCTTCTAATTTATCGGCAACCTTTTTTGTGATGTGCGCATTTATCTTTTTTACATTCGGGTCTCCCTGTAAATAGCTCCTGCTAACATTTAAAGGAATGTCAGGGCTGTCAATTACACCTTGTAATAACATTAAAAATTCAGGAACAATATCCTTTACTTCATCAGTTACAAAAACCTGGTTGCTGTATAATTGAATTTTATCTTTCTGAACTTCGAAACGCTCTTTTATTTTAGGGAAATATAATATGCCTGTAAGATTAAAAGGATAATCAACATTGAGGTGTATCCAAAACAAAGGTTTTTCTCCGAAGGGATATAGCTCTTTATAAAAATTCTCATAATCTTCTGTGGTTAATTCACTTGGTTTTCTTGTCCATGCTGGATTTGTATTGTTGATCGGTTCATTTTCTTCACCTTCTTTTTTATCTTTTTTGTCTTCATTTTCATCAATAAAGAAAATAGGCACCGGTAAAAACTTACAAAACTTTTCTAAAATAGATTTAACTCTGTATGGCTCTAAAAATTCTTTGCTTTCTTCATTTATATAAAGAATAATATCTGTTCCTCTTTGCTCTTTTTCTGTTTCTTCCAAAGTGTATTCGGGACTGCCATCACATTCCCATCTTACTGCTTTTGCATCTTCCCTGAAACTCTTTGAATATATTTCCACCTTATCACTTACCATAAAAGAAGAATAAAACCCCAGGCCAAAATGCCCGATGATATTGGCTTCGTTCTTTCCTTTATATTTTTCTAAAAATTCTTCGGCACCACTGAATGCTACCTGGTTTATATATTTATCTACTTCTTCAGCCGTCATTCCAACACCTTTATCAGAAATAGTAAGTGTCTTTTTTTCTTTATCTATCCTTACTTCAATATTTGTATCGCCCATCTCTCCTTTTGCTTCGCCGATAGAAGAAAGTGTTTTTAATTTTTGAGTAGCATCAACAGCATTACTTACCAGTTCACGAATAAAAATTTCATGATCGCTGTAAAGAAATTTTTTGATTATTGGGAAAATGTTTTCGGTTTGAACACGAATGCTGCCTTTTTGCATATAGATTAATTTTGCACTGCAAATTTCAAATAAAGTGCCACATTATACTTGCTGCCAACATGGCAAATATTTTCTGTGGAAAACTTTTGTTTAAATCAAACTTTAAAAATTTAGAAATATTTAAGAGCGCTACATGCCTCTCCTTTTTATTTGTAAACTTGCGCTGATTATTTTTCTGTCTGAACAGAACCGCTCCCTGTTTTATGAATTTCAGGAGAAGAAGGATGTCCGCTATAATAAATATCTCCGCTGCCGGTAACTTTTGCAATTAAATGCACACTTGCATACACATGTGCAGTGCCGCTTCCCGTAACACCCACAGTTGTATTTTCACTTAATAAATTGTTGCATTTTAAATCACCGCTGCCGGTAATATTGCAGTTAAAGTCTTTGGTCTTTCCAGATAATGTAATGGTTCCTGATCCTCCAATTGTTGCCTTAATTGATGGCGCCTCCACAACTGCATTAATATCACCTGAACCCGAAACTTTACATTCAATCTGGTCAGCATTTGCTAAAGTATCTTTTGATGTAATGCTGCCGGAACCTGCAACAGTAAGCTTTGTTAGGGAAGGCACCCTTACATATACTTTGGCATTTATAGTACGGTACATAAAATTAGGTTTAAGATGTACATCAAGTATTCCATCCTCAACTTTTGTAATTATATACGGCATAATATTATCATCAGCTTCCACTTTTACCAATTGAGTCTGATCGTTCATTACTTCAATATCAAGAGAACCTGATGCTCTTACACCGTCAAATTTATTTAGGTTTCTTGTTTGCGTAACAATATTTCCACTGCCTGATATTGATTCGCAGGAGCAGAAAATTACCGCTGATGCTATTGCAAAAATTAATGATTTCATAAAACAGTTTTAAATAAAGCTATGAATTAAAAGAATGTAAATTTGCAGCCGATGTCAGAAAAAATTTTGATCCTTGATTTTGGCTCTCAATATACCCAGTTAATTGCACGTGCAGTAAGGGAAGCAAATGTGTATTGCGAAATTATTACAGCCCTTCCAAATCCCGATTTATCGGGACAAGCTCTCCCCGAAGGGGAGGCTTATAATTTAAAAGGAATTATTTTATCCGGTTCTCCTTTTTCAGTTAATGATGAATTTGCACCTGTTGCAGATATAAAAAAACTGTCAGAAAAAGTACCGGTGTTAGGCATTTGCTATGGCGCACAGCTTACAGCAAAACAATTTGGAGGCCTTGTAGAAAACAGCGATAAAAGAGAGTATGGACGTGCCATTTTAAAAATTGTACAGCAAGATCCTCTGCTAAAAGATGTTGCAGAAACTTCTGCTGTTTGGATGAGCCATGCCGACACCATTAAAAAACTGCCTGGCGGATTTGAAATATTAGGAACTACCGAAAACATTCCAATAGCTGCTTTTAAAAAATCTTCCTCTTCAGAAAAAATTATTTACGGCTTGCAGTTTCATCCTGAGGTTTATCATTCTGCCGAAGGCAAAAAAATAATAAAAAATTTTTTAGTAGATATATGCGGCTGCCAGCAGGATTGGACGCCTGCGCATTTTATTACCGGTACAATTGATGCATTAAAAAAACAGATCGGTGATAAAAAAGTTATTATGGCTTTGAGTGGTGGTGTTGACTCCACAGTTGCAGCCACTTTAATTCATAAGGCTATCGGTAAAAATCTTTTTGGAATTTTTGTTGATAATGGGCTCTTAAGAAAGGATGAATTTGAACAGGTATTGGCAAGCTGCAGAGGTTTAGGATTAAATATTAAAGGCATTGATGCTAAAGATCATTTTTATGCAAAGCTCGCGGGGAAAATTTTGCCGGAAGAAAAAAGAAAATCAATCGGCAAAAGTTTTATAGAAGTATTTGATGAAGAAGCACACAAAATTACAGGCATTGATTTTTTAGCACAGGGCACTATCTACCCTGATGTGATAGAATCTGTGTCGGTGCATGGCCCATCCGTAACCATTAAATCGCATCATAATGTTGGTGGCCTTCCTGCAACAATGAATTTAAAACTGGTAGAACCTTTGCGCACACTTTTTAAAGATGAAGTAAGAAAAGTTGGAAAAGAGTTAGGCATTCCTGATGAGATATTATCACGCCACCCCTTTCCGGGGCCGGGATTAGGTATAAGAATTCTTGGTGAAGTAACAGAAGAAAAGGTACGATTGTTGCAACTGGCTGATGCGATATATATAAATGGTTTGCGAAAACATAATTTGTATGCAACGGTTTGGCAGGCAGGCACAATCCTGTTACCGGTAAAAAGTGTTGGCGTAATGGGCGATGAAAGAACGTATGAATTTACAGTAGCATTAAGGGCAGTAACTTCTGTAGATGGAATGACGGCAGACTGGGCGCATTTGCCGTATGAGTTTTTGGCAGAAATATCCAATGAAATAATTAATAATGTAAGAGGTATAAACCGTGTGGTATATGACATCAGCAGCAAGCCACCTGCTACTATTGAATGGGAATAATGCCCGAACCCCGAAGGGAGAAATGAAACTATGGAAGAAGGATAGGAAGGGTGAAATATCCTGTTGAAATAAATTTATCAGAATTGAAATTTATGAAAAAAAGAAGCTGTTATATTTTGATGATTGTAATTGTTTTCATCAATCAAAATTTATTTGCACAGAGCAATTACCGCAACCAACAAAAGGTTTATAAGGTTGCTGTTTTTGCTCCGCTTTATCTTGATTCGGTGTTTGCAAATTCACAACTTCGTTCAGATAAAACAATTCCAAAATTTATAATGCCTGCGGTTGATTTTGTACAGGGTACACAAATTGCTTTTGATTCTTTATCATTATATAATGAACATGTGGAAGCCTTTATTTATGACACCAAATCTTTTTTACAGCCAATACCATGGCTTATTCAAAACAAATTATTAGATAGCATTGACCTGATTATTGGTTCAGTAAAAGATGTAGATTTTAAACAGCTTTCTGATTTTTCTGCCAAAACAAATATCCCTTTTATATCTGCAACATACCCTAATGATGGTGGTGTAACCGACAATCCGAATATGATAATAATGAACTCAACCCTAAAGGCGCATTGCGAAGGTATCTACAGTTATATTTTGCAAAATCACGGTACAGATAAAATAATTATTTTAAAAAAACCAGGGCAGCAGGAAGATAAAATAATATCGTTTTTTAAAATACTGAATGAGCAGGAAGGCAAGCCGTTGCTAAATATTCAAACCATTAAGATCGACAGCACTATATCGCCTTATTTTTTAAAAAGCAGGTTAGACAGTACAAAAAATAATATAATTATTGCCGGCAGCCTTGATGAAGCATTTGCAAAAACAGTAACCGATGCCTGCTTTGCTATTCATAAAAATTATCCTGTTGTTTTAATTGGTATGCCTAACTGGGATGGCTTTAAAATATTCACAACAAAAAATGCTTACAAAGATTTCCCTGTCCATTTTACAACGCCTTATTACAATTCAAAAAACAGTTTGTTCAATACAATTTTAACTACTGAATATAACAACCGCTACAAAACAAAGCCATCAGATATGGCTTACAAAGGTTTTGAAACAGCTTATCTTTTTACAAAAATCCTGGTAAAATATCCTGGTGATTTTATCACCCATCTAAATGATAAATCGCTAAGTATTTTTAATGAATATAATTTCCGTCCGGTATATTTTAAAAAAAATTCTAAAAATGCTGACTACCAGGAGAACAAACATTTGTATGTTATGCGAATACTTAATGGCGCTGTAACAAGAGAATGGTAAACCTTACTGCAAGCCACACTATTTACTGGTATCTCTTTTGCAGGATTGTATAACCCAGCAGTACATTTGTAATTTAATCTCCGCATCAAAATGAATCTTATAACCTTTACTGACAAAGGACTCTTTTGTTCGCAGGGAGATTTTTATATTGATCCGTGGAAGCCTGTTGAGAAAGCCATTATAACCCACGGCCACAGTGATCATGCGTACTATGGTCATCAATATTATTTATGTCATCACTATACCAAACCAATTCTGCAATTAAGATTGGGCGACAACAATTATCAAACTGTTGAATGGGGAGAAACTGTAACAATGAATGGTGTAAAAATTTCTTTGCACCCTGCCGGGCATATCATTGGCTCATCACAAATAAGAGTTGAATACAATGGCGAAGTATGGGTTGTAAGCGGTGATTATAAAACGGAAGATGATGGACTAAGTGGAAAATTTGAGCCAGTAAAATGCAACACATTCATTACAGAATCAACTTTTGGTTTACCCATCTACAAATGGGAACCGCAACAGGAAATTTTTGAAAATATAATTAACTGGATCAGCAGAAATAAAGAGAATGGGAAAACGAGTGTGTTGCTGGCTTATAGTCTTGGCAAAGCGCAACGGGTTTTGCAACACATACAAGAAACAACACAGGATATATATGCTCATGGCGCTATTTATAACACACAGCAAACGTTAATAAGTGCCGGCTGGAAATTACCGGAAGTAATAAGGGTAACACCCGAAACACCTAAAGAACTTTTAAAAAGAACGGTAGTGATTGCGCCGCCAGGTGCAGATGGAACATCATGGATGAAAAAATTTTCACCCTACTCTGTTGGCGTATGTAGCGGGTGGATGCAGGTAAGAGGTAATGCACGAAGAAGAAATGTAGATGCAGGTTTCGCATTAAGCGATCATGCAGATTGGAAAGGGCTTTTAGAAAGTATAAAAGCTACTGAAGCAGAAAGAGTTTTTGTAACACACGGTTTTCAATCTGCATTCAGCCGCTATTTAAATGAAGAAGGCATTGCAATGGCAGCAGAAGTAAAAACAGAGTATGGTAATGAAGATGAAGAAGCCCCACCTATCCTCCCCAAAGGGGAGGGAAATGGAGAGGATCGAAACGAAGAACAAAATGATTTATAAAAGATAATATGCAGAACGAAGAGCTACCAAACAGTGTGCTTATCCCTTCCCCTTCGGGGAAGCCCGCCCGTGCCGGTACGAACGGGGACAGGATGGGGCCTGGGTTTGGCGGCTTTGCTATGTTTGCTGCGTTGGTACTACAAATTAGTTCTTCTACAAAAACAAATGATAAGCTTGCAGCCCTGGCAGAATATTTTACACTGGCTGATGATAAAGACAAAGTTTGGGTGATAGCAATTTTTTCAGGAAGAAGACCCAAAAGAGCAGTAAACTCAAGGCTTTTATCAGAATGGTGTACACAAATTGCAAATATTCCTTCCTGGCTTTTTTTAGAAAGCTATAGCACTGTTGGTGATCTTGCTGAAACAATTGCATTATTATTACCTGAGACTGAATTAATGGATGGCGAAAGCAAAAGTCTTTCCTGGTATCTTGAAAAATTTATCTCCATTGAAAAACAGGACGAATCAAAAAGAAAAGAGTTTATTATTGATAGCTGGCAACAAATGAATAATGCCGAAAGATTCGTTTTTAATAAACTCATTACAGGGAGTTTTAGAATTGGAGTTTCGCAAAAAATAATTGTAAATGCTTTATCAAAAGTTGTTGATCATTCATCATCAGTAATTGCACATCGCATAAGCGGCAATTGGGATCCTTCTACAATTAATTTTTCAGATTTACTAAGCACAGAAGCTGCAGAAGCAGATCACTCAAAGCCTTATCCCTTCTATCTTGCATACGCTTTGGAAGATGAACCTTCAAAACTTGGCGAACCCCACGAATGGCAGGCAGAATGGAAGTGGGATGGCATCCGTGGCCAGATCATCAAAAGAAATAATGAATTATTTGTATGGAGCAGGGGTGAAGAATTGATGACTGATAAATTTCCTGAATATTTTATTTTAAAAGATCTGTTGCCGGATGGAATTGTATTAGACGGCGAAATAATTTCTGCTGTAGAGGGAAAGCCAATGCCATTTGCTGCATTACAAACACGAATAGGAAGAAAGAATATTACTAAAAAACAATTGACAGAAGCACCAATACGTTTTTTTGTTTATGATCTTTTAGAATTTAATGGAGAAGACTGGAGAGAAAAAACGCTTTTGGAAAGAAGAAATAAAATGGAAGAGATATTGCAAAACATCAACAACAATCCTATTAAACTCTCACCAATAATTAATTTCACCAATTGGGATGAGTTGGCAGAGCTAAGAAAAAAATCGAGAGAGATGAACAGTGAAGGCATTATGCTTAAAAGAAAAAATTCCATTTACAAAGTGGGAAGAAAAAGAGGCGATTGGTGGAAATGGAAAATTGATGCACTCACCATTGATTGTGTTATGATCTATGCACAAAAAGGCAGCGGACGCAGAAGTAATTTGTATACCGATTATACTTTTGCTGTTAAGGATGGTGATAAATTGGTTTCTTTTGCAAAAGCATATTCAGGATTAACTGATAAAGAATTTGCACAGGTAGATAATTTTGTAAAAAGAAATTCTATAGAAAAATTCGGGCCTGTAAGAACGGTAAAACCTGAGCTTGTTTTTGAAATTGCATTTGAAGGCATTGCAGCAAGCAACCGCCACAAAAGCGGTGTAGCACTGCGCTTTCCCAGGATGAGCCGGTGGAGAAAAGATAAAAAGGTGGATGAAATAAATACAATTGAAGATTTAAAAGCAATGTTGAATATGTAGGGTAAATGACTGATTGTTTACAAAATTTTAGAATCGTAACTTTGAAAATAGGACAAAGGTATTTTATAATACAATCGTCAAATCTTTTGGATCTGATTTAAAAGAAGATTCTGAATTATTTTAAAACCAGGAATTGATTAACAGGAATACATTTAACAGATGTTCGGTATGCTTTTAAAAAATTATTAAAATTTAAATATAACAGAGGCGAATTTCACGTTTGCCATCTCACGTTTTACAAACTATGAATATCTCTGAATTAAGTTTACGAAGACCGGTATTAGCAATAGTGCTCAATCTTATTATTGTTTTATTTGGAGCTATTGGTTTTAAATATCTTGGCGTTAGAGACTATCCCGCTATTGATCCGCCAAATATTAATGTTCGCACTTCTTACGGCGGCGCTAATCCTGATATTATAGAAACACAAATAACTGAGCCACTTGAAAAAGCCATTAATGGTATTGCCGGTATTAAAAACATTACCTCTTCAAGCAATGCAGGTTCCAGCAATATAAATGTAGAGTTTGATTTGAGTATAGATCTTGAAGCTGCGGCAAATGATGTACGTGATAAGGTTTCGCAAGCTACCCGTTCGTTACCTACCGATTTGGAAGCGCCACCTGTTGTATCAAAAGCGGATGCAAGTTCTGATCCTATTCTTTCTATGACGGTACAAAGCAATACCCGCAACCAATTGCAGGTAACAGAGTGGGCAAACAATGTACTGCTGGAAAGATTGCAAACAATCCCCGGCGTAAGCGGAATACAAATTTGGGGCGAAAAACGCTATGCTATGCGCATTTGGTTTAAGCCTGAAAAACTAACTTCATATTCTTTAACTCCATCCGATGTACAAGCTGCTTTGCTTCGTGAAAATGTTGAATTACCCGCCGGAAAAATTGCGGGCAATGCCACTGAACTTTCTGTAAGAACTTTTGGGAAATTAAATACTGAAGAAGAATTTAATAACCTTACCATTAAAAATATAAATGGTTCTAATGTACGTCTCCGTGATATTGGTGAAGCAGTACTTGGTCCGGAGAATGAAGAATCACAATTAAGAGAAAGCGGTATCCCTATGATTGCGCTTGCAATAATTCCACAGCCTGGTTCCAACTATGTTTCTATATCCAATGAATTTTATAAACGTTATGAAGAGATAAAAAAAGAAATGCCGGCTGATGTAAAACTCGATATTGCATTAGATCAAACAAGGTTTATTAAAAGATCAATATCAGAAGTAGAAGACACATTAATGATATCACTGGGTTTAGTAATACTTATTATCTTTTTATTTTTCAGGGATTGGCTAATAGCTATCCGCCCTTTAATTGATATTCCTGTTTCTCTCATCGGTGCATTTTTTATAATGTATATCTGCGGATTTACTATTAATGTATTAACGCTGCTGGCAATTGTGTTGGCAACAGGGCTGGTTGTAGATGATGGTATTGTAGTTACAGAAAATATTTATAAAAGAATGGAAGCGGGAATGGGAAAGTGGCAGGCAGCAAAAGAGGGTTCAAAAGAAATTTACTTTGCAGTTATTGCCACTTCTATTACCCTTGCCTTTGTATTTCTTCCCATTGTTTTCCTCGAAGGTTTTGTAGGACGGCTCTTTCGGGAATTTGGAATCGTTGTAGCTGGCGCTGTATTAATTTCTGCATTTGTATCCTTAACATTAACACCGGTATTGAATGTAAAGCTTTCCAAAAAAGATGTTCATAAACATTCATGGTTCTATAATAAAACAGAACCTTTTTTTCGTGGAATGGAAAATGGATATAAAAATTTATTGACAGGATTTATGAAGGTGCGGTGGATGGCATTTGTAATTATTGCTGCCTGCGGATTAATAATTTATTTTATTGGAAAAGATCTCCCCTCCGAACTTGCACCAATGGAAGACCGCAGCCAGTTTCGTTTACAACTTACTGCACCCGAAGGAACTGCTTACGATTATATGGATAAATATGTTGACAGGGTTAGCAACTTCATGCTTGATTCAGTTCCCGAAAAACAAACGGTTTTATCCATAACAGCACCGGGATTTGTAAATGGAGCAACCAATTCAGGTATGGTTCGGGTTACGTTGGCAGATCCAAAAGACAGAAAACGATCTCAAAAACAAATTGTTGAAATGGTGAATAACAATCTTTCAAAATTTAATGAAGGAAGAGCATTTGCCATTGAAGAACAAACCATTTCCGTAAACCGCCGCGGAGGGCAGCCGGTTCAATTTGTTCTACAGAATAATGACTTTAATAAATTAACTGCAATGCTTCCTAAGTTTTTAGAAGAAGCAAATAAAAATCCTGTTTTCCAGGGAGTTGATGCAGATCTTAAATTCAACAAGCCTGAACTGCGTATTAATGTTGACCGGTTAAAAGCAGGTGAACTGGGTGTTAGTGTTGAAGATGTTTCACAAACATTACAATTGGCGCTTAGTAACCGCCGTCTTGGATATTTTACAAAAGAAGGAAAGCAATACCAGGTAATGGGACAGGTTGACCGATCCAGCCGTGATGACCCTAACGATCTCAAAGGGCTGTATGTGCGTAATGCCACAGGGCAAATGATAAGTCTTGATAACCTGGTAACTTTTGAAGAAGCTACAAGCCCTTCCACTATTTATCATTTTAACCGTTATAAATCGGCAACCATTTCTTCAGGCCTTGCCCCCGGAAAAACAATTGGGGATGGTATTGTAGCTATGGAAGCTATTTCAAAAAAATTATTAGACCCAACTTTTGCTACTGCACTTTCCGGCAGCAGCCGTGATTATAAAGAAAGTTCAAGCAATATTTCCTTTGCCTTATTTTTAGCACTGGGACTTATCTTTTTAGTACTCGCTGCTCAGTTTGAAAGTTTCATTGATCCTTTTATTATTATGGTTACTGTACCATTAGCAATAGCCGGTGCATTATTATCTCTTTGGATTTTTGGGCATACATTAAATATTTTTTCAGAGATAGGGATGATCATGCTTATTGGTCTTGTAACAAAGAATGGAATATTAATTGTAGAATTTGCAAATCAAAACCGTTTGAAAGGAATGGCTAAAATGGAAGCAGCGATATATGCAGCCAGCCAGCGTTTGCGCCCCATCCTGATGACGAGTTTGGCCATGTCGTTAGGGGCATTGCCAATTGCATTATCACTGGGGGCAGCCGCTACCAGCCGTGTACCATTAGGTATTGTAATTGTAAGCGGGATCATGTTTTCACTCATACTTACTTTATTTGTAATTCCTGCAATGTATTCTTACATGTCATCCAACAAAAAACGCAGTGAGTTAGATGAACTTGATGTAACACCCCAACATGTTTTAAATTAAAGCCCCCTCTATCTCCCCCAACCGAGGAGGAAATGGAGTAGATTGAAAATATTTTTTTTAACAACCTGATAAAATATTAATTATTAAAATGAAAATGCTGAGATATATTTTTGTTCATGACACCAAGGTTCGTCTCACGTCTCACGTCTCCCGTCTCACGATTATATGTTGTATAATCTTTTGCGTTAGTGATCTTCAGGCACAGGAATTATTAATGCCTGAAGATGCTATTGCCACTGCATTACAAAACAATTATGAAATAAGGCTTTCAAGAAATGATTCTATCATATCTGCCATAGATTATTCTTATGCCAACGCTGCATTTTTACCGCGCCTTAATGGAAATGGCGGATTGATCTTCAATAATAATAATCAAAAACAAATGTTTGCCGATGGCAGCGACCGTAAAGCAAATGGGATCAGATCAAGAAATCTTACTACATCAATTGCTTTAAACTGGGTTTTGTTTGATGGATTTAAAATGTTTGCAACACGGGATAAACTAAAGGAATATTTGCTGCTTGGAGATCTGGTAATTAAAAATCAAATTATAGATGTAGTTGCTGATGTATTAAAAACCTATTACAACATTGTAAGGCAAAAGCAACAGTTAAAAGCTGTGGAAGAACAGATGGGATTAAACAGGGAGCGGCTTAAACTGGCAGAGATAAAATTAGAAGCAGGCTTAGGCATAAAGCCCGATGTATTGCAGGCAAAATTAGATCTGAATGCACAAATAGCTACGCAACTAAAACAGCAAACATTAATAGTTCAATTAAAGGGCGACCTTAACAGGCTGATGGCTGTAGATAAAGGAATTAATTATGAGGTTCTCGATTCAATTGTGATAGATACCACGCTTACACTGGCTGATATAAAAACAAACATTGCTGAAACAAGTCCGGGACTATTATTGACAAAAAAAAATATTGACATTGCCAATATTACATTAAGAGAAAGGCGTGCAGAAAAATTGCCAACCGTTTCTTTTAACTCCGCTTACAATTTTAGTCAGACAAATAATAACACTGTTATTAATTCTTTCAGCCCTTTATACAATCTTAATAAAGGATTTAATTATGGGCTTACAGCATCCATCCCGATCTTAAATAATTATATTGTAAGAAGAAATATTAAACAGGTACAGGCAGACATTAATTTCAGGAGATTGACATTAGAAAATCAAACATCACTTCTCGTAACTAATGTTGAAAACACTTTCAGAACATATGAGCTGCAGAAGAAACAATTAGCACTGGAAGATTCCAATATTGTTCTTGCAAAAGAAAATGTTTTTATTGCTTATGAAAGATATAAGCAGGGAGTAACCACATTTATAGAATTAAGAGAAGCGCAAAAAAGTCTTGCAGATGCATACGACAGGCTTATAGCTGCACGATACGATACCAAGGTTGCTGAAACAGAATTGCTCCGGTTGAAAGGAGATCTTGTGAGAAGACTTTAGTTTGTGGTTTGTAGTTTATCTTATGCAATAAATTTTTGTTTAAGAAAAGAAAAAGTAAATTTGATTAAATAAAAAATTATGGGAATAACAAACATTCGTAAAAAACTGCACCACTTTATTGATACAATAGAAGATAAAAAAGTTGAAGCAATCTATATACTTTTTGAAAATGAAATTGATACAGATTCACAACGAAAAAAATTAATAATGCAGGAGCGTGAAAAATATATTAAAGGTGAAGGAAACTCATATAGTTGGGATGAAGTAAAACAGATGGCAATTGATAAAGAAAAGCGGCATGCAATATGAAATTGAAATTCGTTCGTTAGCTACAATAGAAACTTTAGAAGCCTACGATTGGTATGAGCTGCAAAGAGAAGGATTAGGCTTGGAATTTTTAAATGAATTAGAAAAATTTTATACTAATCTATGTCGTAACCCTAATACTCATTCTTATTATCAAAAGGCAATTAGACAAGGTAAAATAAATCGGTTTCCCTACATAGTTATTTATGAGGTATTTAATACAAGAATAGTTGTTTACAGCGTGTTTATGGGTAAGCAAGATCCCGGCAAAAAAAGAATAACTTAATTATCATAGTAAGATGTCCGAACTACAAACTACAAACCACAAACTACAAACTTTTCAAGTTGGAATAATAATGGGCAGCGACAGCGACTTAAAAATTATGGATGCTGCTGCAAAACTTTTAGAAAAGTTTGATGTGAAGTTTGAGCTTACAATTGTATCAGCGCATCGTACACCATTGCGTATGGTTAATTATGCAACTGCTGCAAAACAAAGAGGATTAAAAGTTATTATTGCCGGAGCCGGCGGCGCTGCACATTTACCTGGCATGATCGCATCGCTTACAACCTTACCTGTTATTGGTGTTCCCATAAAATCGTCAAATTCAATTGATGGATGGGATTCTGTTTTATCAATTTTACAAATGCCCAACGGTGTGCCTGTAGCCACGGTAGCGCTTGATGCTGCAAAAAACGCCGGGATATTAGCGGTTGAAATATTAGCTACATCAGATGAAGTTCTTTCTGAAAAATTATTGCTGTTTAAAAAAGATATGCAGAAAGATGTAATGGAGAAAATAAAAAAAATAAAAGATGATTGGTCAAATGGATTTGATAAGTAAAGTTAAATACTCGTCATTGCGAGTTCCGATGAATGGCTAGTGAGCGTTGGTATCGGAACGTGGCAATCTCCTGAGAAAAGATTAAATGTATGATGTTTATTGCTGAGGCCATTTGCTCAACTTCAGTAATTCTCTTCAGTGGATTGCCACGGATTTGCTAACACACAAAAGCCAAAAGTAAATCCTCGCAATGACGTAGGCTTTATCAAAGCTTATTCCTCTTCTTTAATTACACAAAACTCCTGTTCAAAGATTAATGAATTATCATAAATAACGTTGATAAATTCTTTACCCCACTTTGCATAAAAGGGCATAAAATTTTCAACTCTCTCCTGTAGTATATCATTGGGAAAAAAATTTGCTCTTATTTTTTTTACCTGCTTTTGTTGCGCTTCAAATTTATTTTTCTCAGCCCTTAGAAGTTTAATTTCTAATTTATCCAGTGTCTTTAAAAGTTTTGCCTGTAAAGCCTCTACATGTTTAGCCAGTGTTGTATCAATTTCTGTTACAGATGATTTTATTTCCTGATAAATTGATGCAATTTGTTGCTTTTCTTTTTCCAGGCTTAATTGATGTGATGTATTTTTTCTTACAAGGTCAGTGATGAGTTCATGTTCGGATTTAAAAATATCATTGTAATCAAATGATAGTTTTTTAATAAGAGAATTTATTTTTTGATTAATAAGTAGGAAAGAATTTCTTAAAATTAAAACAGGGTAAGGAACATTATAATGATGAAACATATCTTTTAATTCAAGCCAGTAAGCAAGCTCACCGCCGCCGCCAACAAATACAAGGTTAGGTAAAATGGTTTCCTGGTACAGCGCTCTTAAAATAACATTCGGACTAAATTTTTCAGGATGATTCTTCAATTCGTTCTGCAATTCTTCTTTTGTGAATTGTATAGCAGTATCATGAATTTTATAAATGCCTTTATGCTCAACTATCCTGTTCCTGATATTATCTTTTAAATAAAAAAGATTTATCTCTCTTGGGTATGCCTGCACTTTATAATATTCAGCTAAATGCTCTGTACTTTTATTAACGATCTCAGAGGGAGTATTCTTAAAGATATCATCTTCAAAAACCGGGATCATCTCTTTTTTTAATTCAGCATTATCCGGTAGCAAGACAATTAACCCATGATCCGCAAATAATTTATTCACCAAACAAAAACATGCATCCTGCACCGTTCTTCCCTTTATATAACATTCCTGCACCAAATCAATTACTTCCTTTCCAAATGATTCTACTTCGAGCTGGCCTTTTATCTTTTTTAAAATTTTTAATAACTCATCATCCACCAGCATTCTGCCAACAGCTCCTGTTTGTTTTGTATCCCAAGTATGTTTTTCACCATTAATGAAAACTTCCCCTAATTCTTCCAGGTCGGCATCTTCGCTGCCAACATAAAATACCGGTACAAATTTATTTTCCGGCAACTCATGATTAAGTGTATCCGCCAGTTTTATTGTATGAATTATCTTATAAATAAAATAAAGATGCCCTGTAAAAATATTGGGTTGGTGTGCAGTGCAGATGGTAAAAGTATTTTCATCTTTTAATGCGCTGATATTATTTTTTACAGTATCAGAAGTTGTAATGGAATGATATTGTTGCTCTAATTGTTCAACCAATAGTTTACGATTGGTACTGATTTTTTTTCTGGAAGTGATAGCCTCTTTTATTCCCGGTAAATTAGCCGGATGCTGATAAAAATTTTGGAGTAAATTATTTTGAGAAAGATAATCGGTAATTATTTTAGAAAAATAACCTGTCTGTTGGTAAGAAATAAATTCTGCCTTTGTCTGAACCATGATTTGGGTAGATTTTAGGGATTATATAGATTAATATTAGTTATTTTAAGTTTATGGTATTTATTTTTCTTTTTAATCTATTTAATCTCCCCCAACTCATGGTTCAGACCACTTCACCTTTAAGGTCATAATCATAAGCATTGGTAATTTTTACATTTACAAAATCGCCTATAACTAATTTTTTGTCGCTGCTAATTATTACTTCATTATCCACTTCCACACTATCAAACTCTGTACGTCCCAAATATTTTCCTGCTTCTTTTTTATCAACGATTACTTTAAAGGTTTTGCCAATCTTTTGCAGATTTTTTTGATACGATATTTCCTGCTGTACTTCCATTATCTCCTCGGCTCTTCTTTGTTTTTCTTCCTCCGAAATATCATCAGGTAAACTAAATGCAGATGTTCCTTCTTCATGTGAATAGGAAAATATGCCTACCCTGTCGAATTGCATTTTTGTAAGAAATGATTTTAATTCCTCGACATCATCTTCCGTTTCTCCCGGAAAGCCGCTTATCAATGTTGTGCGTAAACAAATATCCGGGATCTTATTTTTTATCTCACCAATAATTTCTTCCATTTCTTCTCTTGTTATTTGCCGTTTCATTGCTTTTAGCATTCTGTTACTTGCCTGCTGCAATGGCATATCAAGATAGTTGCAAATATTTTCTCTTTCCCTCATTGCATCAATTATCTCCATCGGAAATTTAGAAGGATAGGCATAGTGCAGGCGTATCCAGTGCAGGCCGGGAATATCGGCTAAGGCATGTAACAATTTCGGCAATTTTCTTTTCTTATAAATATCCAATCCGTAATACGTAAGCTCCTGTGCTATCAGCATAATTTCTTTTACACCCCGCTGCACTAATTTTTTTGCTTCCTCTACTAAAGATTCAATTGTACGGCTGATGTGTTGACCTCTCATTAATGGTATCGCACAAAACGAACAGGTTCTGTTGCAGCCCTCGCTGATCTTTAAATAAGCATAATGGGTTGGCGTGCTCAACAATCTTTCTCCTACTAATTCTGCACGATAATCAATATCAAATTTTTTAAGAAGAAAGGGCAATTCCATAGTGCCAAAGAAAGCATCTACATCAGGTATTTCTTCTTCCAGGTTATTTTTATAGCGCTCACTTAAGCAGCCGGTAACATAAACCTTATCTAACTTACCACGGCGCTTTAATTCAACCTGTTGTAAAATAGTATTTACACTTTCCTCCTTTGCTTTGTCAATAAATCCGCAGGTATTTACAATTACGATATTGTGGTCTCTTTTTTTGTTTTCATGAACAACATTAACGTCGCCTGCAAATAATTGTCCGCTAAGCACTTCACTATCCACCAGATTTTTACTGCAGCCCAGTGTAATAATGTTAACCTTATCTTTACGTAAATTTTTTGTTCTCATTATAATGGCGGCAAAGGTAAGCACATAGAGGCATTGGAATTTGGTAAATTATAGTATACAATAACCTGGTATTGGTATGAATAAACTACAAAAAATTGTTTGTGTTTTAGGGTTTTTGCTTATATTTAAAAATTGGCTGACGCCTGTTTCAGAATGAAAACACTGCTAACTGCAATAATAATTTTTTTAGAGGTGAATGCTAACTGTTTTGCTCAAAACAATTCAGCATCTATTTCGGGAAAGATAATTGATGATAAAGGATATCCTGCCCCATCAGCCAGTGTAGCTTTATTTACTTTAAAAGACAGTAGCTTACATAAAATTGTTATTTCCTCTACTAATGGCGAATTTGAAATGCAGGCACTTAAAGCTGGAAAATATTTTCTTACAGTAACTTCAGTTGGATTTAAAAAAGGCGGTTCAAAAAGTTTTGAGTTAAAAGAAGCCCAATCCTATTTTTTAGCGCCAATTACACTATCAACCGATAATACAAAACTAACGGATGTAAATGTTCAATCTAAAAAACCTATGATTGAAGTAACGTCCGATAAAACAATTTTTAATGTAGAAGGAAGTATAAATTCTACTGGAAGCAATGCTTTTGAACTTTTGGAAAAATCGCCGGGTGTAACGATTGACAAGGATGATAATATTTCTTTAAAAGGAAAAAACGGCGTTCGGATTTATATTGATGGCAAACTTTCTCAAATTAGCGGAAAGGATCTTTCTGAGTATTTGCGTTCAATAAATTCTGCTGACCTGGAGGCGATTGAAATGATAAGTAATCCTTCTGCAAAGTATGATGCATCGGGAAATGCCGGCATTATCAACCTGCGTTTAAAAAAGGATAAAAACTTTGGCAATAATGGAAGCCTTAGCATAGGCGGGGCTTTTGCACATAGCCCAAAAGCTAATAGCTCTTTTAATATCAATCACCGCGATAAAACAATAAATGCATTTGGCAATTACAGCAACAATTTTGGGCAAAGAAGAACTTTTTTTAATTTATACCGGATACAAAATGATACGATATATGATCAACATGTAATAAATTATACTGATCCCCATATTCATAATTTTAAAACAGGCATGGATTTTTTTATAAATGTTAAAAACACTATTGGCTTTAATGTAAATGGAAATTTTAATACTGTTACCTATTCAAATGATGGCTATGCGCTGATTATGAAAAGGAACGTAACATCTCCCCAAAAAATATTATTTGCCAGCGGGGTGCAAAATGTTGAAAGATCAAATTTGAATTATAATATAAACTATCGTTATGCAAACGCTAAAGGATCTGAATTACTTGTAGATGGCGATCTGGGAAGATTTAGAAGCACAGCAACCAGCCTGCAACCCAATGATTACCGATCCCCTTCGGGTGTTTTACTTGATGAAAAAATTTATAGAAACAGTACCCCAACTGATGTTGATATAGAAACTTTTAAAATGGATTATGAAACCCCTGCAGGTAAAGGAAAATTTGGTGTGGGTGCAAAATATTCAAATGTAAAAACCAGGAACATCTTTGATTTTTATAATGTACTGTCCGGGGTAAATGTTCTGGATACTAATAGAAGTAATAAATTTAATTTTACTGAAAACATAAATGCCGGTTACCTCAATTTCTCAAGCCCTTTGGGAAAAAAATGGAGCATGAGAGCCGGTGTACGTATGGAAAACACTGTAAGCCAGGGAGATCTTATCAGTCTTCATCCCCAGCCTGATAACAATGTGAAAAGAAATTATGTTGATTTTTTCCCAAGTGGTGCACTTACACTTACTCCTAATGAAAAAAATTCTTTTAACTTTAGTTATAGCCGCAGAATTGACAGACCCAGTTATGCAGACCTAAACCCCTTTGAAGATAAAATTGATGAACTGACTTATCAAAAAGGTAATGCATTTTTAAGACCTCAATACACCAATATTTTTGAATTTACACATACCTACAAATCACGTTTTAATACAACACTTAGCTATAGTCATATAAAAGATTTTCGTACCAACATTATTGATACTACTGAAAAAAACAGGGTATTCAGAACTGTAAAAAATCTGGCAAGCCAGGATATATTCAATCTTAATTTTAGCGCACCAATAGCCATCACAAAATGGTGGAATACATTTTTTACAGTGAACGCATATAACTCATTTTATAAAGCAGATTTTGGTATAAATAAAAAAATTGATCTTAGTGTATTTGCGTATACATTTTCTGGGCAACAAACATTTGCCTTAGCGGAAGGTTTTACACTTGAACTTTCAGGTTATTATAATTCACCAACTATTTGGGGAGGCACCTTTAAAACTGATCCTTTTTACAATGTAGATGCGGGCATACAAAAAAGTATTTTTAAGAAAGCCGGAAATATTAAAATCGGGTATACAGATATTTTTAAAACACAAAAATTCAGAGGTATAAGTGATTTTGGGGGGGCCTATTTAGATGTAAGCGGACGGGGTGAAAGCACACAATTAAGAATAAATTTTACTTACCGGTTTGGAAATAAACAGGTAAAGGCGGCAAGGCAACATAAATCCGGGTTAGAGGAGGAGAATAACCGCATAGAATAATAAATAGATCTGTCAAATTTTTACTACCTATTTCTTTTCAAAAATTAAACAAGGTATCTACAAATTCTTTTTTATCAAACACTAAAAGATCAGTTGCCTTTTCACCCACTCCAATAAACTTAACAGGAATTTTAAATCGATCAGCAATAGCCAATACCACACCGCCTTTTGCCGTTCCATCTAACTTTGTTATGGCAAGTGCAGTAACTTCAGTGGCTGCCGTAAAATGTTTAGCCTGCTCCAGGGCATTTTGCCCTGTACTGCCATCTAACACCAATATTACTTCATTAGGTGCATCAGGTTTTGCCTTGCTTATTGATCTTTTTATTTTACCAAGTTCGTCCATCAGGTGTGCTTTATTATGAAGACGGCCAGCAGTGTCAATTAAAATAACATCAACATTTTTAGCAATCCCGCTTTGTACTGCATCAAAAGCAACAGCGCCGGGGTCAGCGTTCATACGATGCTTTACTATTGGCACGTTGGCTCTTTCACCCCAGATAGTTAACTGGTCAACCGCAGCTGCCCTAAAAGTATCTGCTGCACCTAATAGAACTGATTTGCCGGCTTGTGAAAAATTATGAGCAAGCTTGCCAATGGTGGTAGTTTTGCCTACACCATTTACACCAACTACTAAAATTATATGAGGTTTGTGACCTGATGGCAATTCATAATTTTCATAGGAAGTATCATCTGGAGAATCAACTAAAAGTGACAGTGTTTCTTCTTTTAAAATAGAATTTAACTCTGCCGTGTTTATATATTTATCACGGGCAACCCTTGCTTCTATTTTATCAATTATTTTTATTGTAGTATCAACGCCAACATCAGCACTTACCAATGCATCTTCTAAATTATCCAGCACTTCTTCATCCACTGTACTCTTACCTGCAATTGCCTTTGTTATCTTGTCAAAAAAGCCTGTCCTGGTTTTTTGCAAGCCTTCATTTAAGCTTTTCTCTTGCTGTTTTTTACCTAAAAGTTTATCAAATATTCCCATACCCCCTTACCCCCTAAAGGGGATTTGTTTTTAGAGTTTTAAAAAAATAAAGAATCTAAATTTAGAATCATTTTTCGAAAGTACTTTTAAGGATTTATGTTAAAACAAAAAAGCCATCCCTTCTATTGCGGGATAGCTTAATAAATATTTTTATAACAAGATCTAACCTTTTAAAAAGGCAATTACTTTATCCTTGTGCACAATACTTTCTTTAAAAGTATAGGAACCTGTTTTAGGGCTGCGAACAGTGCGAACAACTTTTGTCCAGTTCTTTGCTTCTGATGCTGCTTTTTGATCTTTTGTTTTTATCGCTGTTTTAGCTGCTTTTGCCATTTTTACTTTATTTCTTTATGAACAGTAACTTTTTTTAATGTTGAATTGAATTTTTTCAATTCCAAACGCTCAGGAGAATTTTTTTTATTTTTTGTGGTAATGTAACGGCTTGTGCCGGGAAGACCCGATGTCTTATGCTCTGTACATTCCATAATTACCTGAACTCTGTTGCCTTTTTTAGCCATAGTAGTATTTTTTTAAATTATATCTTTGAACCGCTTTTCCTTAGTTCTTTAATAACACTATATAACCCGTTTTTAGCAATTGTACGAATACCTTCTGTAGATAATTTTAAGGTTATCCATTTATCTTCCTCTGCTAAAAAAAAGCGTTTTGTTTGCAGG
>JANXQO010000172.1 GCA_025353485.1 Chitinophagales bacterium | reverse complement strand
CTCATAAAAAAATTAATAATTATGCAGTTTTTTTATTGCCCCCGCAAATGATGATTTTGTATAAACCCAATATTGATTTTATTACCACACATGCTGTAGACCCTGATATGCGCAGAAATGTTGTAGCAGAAGAAGCGCCCCGGCATTACATAGATATAGACTATTACGGCAAGTATCCTTACATTGAACTGCCAAGAAAATGGAGTGATGCAGTTACAAAATATAGTGAGGATACGCTGCTTGCTAACGGCATTGTTCCCTGGCATGTACAAACAATGTTGTACAGGTTAACGGATGCTTTTAAAGCAAAAATTTTTACAGCCATCCTTAAGAACAGCGCTGACATTGGTCATTACATTGCGGATGCGCATGTGCCATTGCATACCAGCCGCAATCATAACGGCCAGCTTACCAATCAAAAAGGTATTCATGGTTTTTGGGAAAGCAGGGTACCTGAACTTTTGGCCGATAAAGAATTTGATTTTTTTATTGGTAAAGCACAGTACATAAAAAATCCTGCAGAATATATTTGGGCAAGGGTTTTAGAAAGCGCTAAGGCTGCGGACTCTGTTTTATTGTTTGAAAAGGAATTGACAAAACAATTTGGCTCAGATAAAAAATATGCTTTTGAGCAAAGAAATAATTTGCTCTTAAAACAATATTCTTCAGACTTTACAATTGCCTACAATAAAAAGTTAGACGGAATGGTAGAGCGAAGAATGCGGCTTGCCATTTTATCCGTTGCTTCTTTTTGGTACACTGCTTGGGTTAATGCAGGTCAGCCTGATCTTACAGATCTTACCAAACAAAAATTTTCAGAAGCTGATCTGAAGGAATTTGAAAAACTGAATGATGCATGGAAAAATGGTAAGGCAAAAGGAAGAGAACATGACCAAACCCCATAAACCCTAAATCCCTAAAGGGACTAATTTACCATACATTTGCACTCAAAATTTTAAAAAAATGAAATCTTATAGTTCCCCTAAGGAGACAGGGGGCGTCCATAATTTTAATGCAGGCCCTTCAATATTGCCAAAAGAAGTTTTTGAAGAAGCTTCACAATCGGTTTTAAATTATAATGATACTGGTTTATCCATTTTAGAAATTGGTCATCGTACACCTGTATTCCAAAGTATAATGGATGAAGCAAGAGCATTGATAAAAGAACTGATGCAGTTAGATGATGATCACGAAGTGCTTTTTTTGCATGGAGGCGCCTCTACACAATTTATGCAGGTGCCGATGAATTTGCTTAACGAAAAAGAAACTGCCGCTTTTGCTGATACGGGCATCTGGAGTGCAAAGGCTATTAAAGAAGCAAAACTTTTCGGAAATGTAGATATTGTTTGCACTTCAAAAGAATCAGGTTACACTTTCATTCCTAAAGATTTTGCTGTGCCTAATGATGCAAAATATTTTCATATCACCACCAACAATACAATCTATGGTACGCAATGGCAGAAGATACCCAATGTTAGCATACCGATGGTTGCAGATATGAGCAGTGATATTTTAAGCAGGCAGATAAATTTTAATTCATTTGATCTTATTTATGCAGGCGCTCAAAAAAATATTGGTGCAGCAGGCGTTAACCTTGTAGTTGTAAATAAAAATATTTTAGGAAAAGTAAAGCGTGCTATCCCAACCATTATGGATTATCGTAATCATATAAAAGAAGGCAGCATGCTTAACACACCGCCTGTTTTTGCGGTATATGTTTCTATGCTTACGCTTCGCTGGTTAAAAAACATGGGGGGTGTATCTGCAATGGAAAAATTAAATAATGAAAAAGCTGCATTGCTTTATAATGAGATAGATAATAATCCTCTGTTTACAGGAACCGTTGCAAAAGAAGACCGCAGCAAAATGAATGTATGCTTCACTATAAATGATAAAGAGCATGAAGAAAAATTTTTAGCATTTGTAAAGCAGCATAATATAATCGGAATAAAAGGACATAGAACTGCAGGCGGTTTCAGGGCATCTTTATACAATGCTTTACCATTAACGAGTGTACAGGTTCTGGTTGAAGTAATGAAAGATTTTGTAGCCAAATTGAGTTAAATATCACTTCCCAATTTCTTTGCATTTTCTTTGGTTATATTTGCAACCCTAATATTACATGGTTACAATTACTCCCTTTAAAGCATTAAGACCGGAAGCACAGTATGCAAAACTGGTTGCATCAAAACCGTATGATGTGCTTAGCAGTAAAGAAGCTAAAATAGAAGCAGAGGGAAATCCTTATTCTTTTTTACACATCACCAAAAGTGAAATAGATCTTCCTGAAAAAACAGATCCCTATTCGCAAAAAGTATATGATAAGGCAAAAGAAAATCTTGATGCATTTGTCAGTAGAAATGTTCTGTTTAACGAAAATAAACCGTGCTATTATATTTACCAGTTGGTAATGCCCGACAAATTAAACAAGGGCAACGATCATGTTCAAACAGGGCTTGTATGCTGCAGCTCACTTGATGATTATGAAAATGATCTTATAAAAAAACATGAATTTACCCGTCCTGAAAAAGAACAGGATCGTATCAACCATATAAAAACTACCGGCGCACAAACAGGGAATGTTTTCCTGGCATATAAAAACGAAAAGAAAATAGACGAGATAATTAATAAGTGGAAAAAAGAGAGAAGCGCCGTATACATTTTTGTTTCAGATGATATTATACAACATGCCATCTGGATAATTAATGATGATGAAACCATTGCAAAAATTTCGTCATTATTTAAAGAGAATGTTAGCTGTACTTACATAGCTGATGGCCACCACAGGGCAGCTTCTGCAGCCAGGGCAAAAGATTTTTTTGGAGTAAATGCCACATCTGCTAAAACCTTTTTAACTACGCTGTTTCCCTCCAATCAATTAAAGATAATGGAGTACAACCGTGTAATTAAAGATATGAACGGACTAACAGAAAATGATCTGTTACAAAAGATAGAAGAAAAATTTTCTGTTGAAAAAACACAGGAAGCTTTTGTACCCAATGAGCCGCATTTATTCGGGATGTATTTAAATCACAACTGGTATAAGCTCTCTGCAAAAGAAAATACTTTCAGCAATAACCCAATAGGAGTGCTGGATATAACTATTCTTCAAAACAATTTGTTGCAACCCATACTTGGCATCGGTGATCAACGAACAGATAAAAGAATAGATTTTATCGGCGGTATCCGTGGATTATCTGAATTGGAAAATAGAGTTAACAGCGGTGAATGGGCGCTGGCATTCAGCCTTTATCCGGTAAGCATTCAGCAATTATTTGATATTGCAGACAGCGGCAACGTAATGCCTCCCAAAAGCACATGGTTCGAGCCTAAACTGAGAGATGGATTATTAACACATCTGATAGTTTGATCCGATAGTATCGTCCCGGGGGGCTATCGGGATATTTTTATTAAATTTGTGCGGGAGACACTTATGGTGTCTCTTTTATCTTTATACAATGAAAAAACTGTTTTTATTTTTTGCACTTATCCCAGGCTTTACAAGTATTGCACAACCACCGGATTCAAAAGAATTACAGGAAAATGCAAAGGCGTACATGCGCCAGGGAGATTATGATAATGCTGCTTTATTGTTAATTAAAGCATTAGATCAGTCTCCTTCTGATTTGGGTATTGCCAAAGACCTTGCACTTATATATTATTTTCAAAAAGAGAACACAAAGGCATTGGAAACCATCAGGCCTTTGCTCGACAGGCCGGATGTAGATGATCAGAGTTTTCAAATTGCCGGTAATATTTATAAAGCGCTGGAACAGACAAAGGATGCAGAAGCAATGTATAAAAAAGCAATTAAGAAATTTAATAAAAGCGGCGCCTTGTACAATGAATACGCTGAACTTTTATCATCAATGCAAAATACATCTGCCATAAACCTATGGGAAAAAGGAATTGAAGTGGATCCTGGTTATTCAGGCAATTATTATAACGCAGCAAAATATTATTATTTTACAACTGATAAAATCTGGAGTATCATTTATGCTGAAATATTTATTAATATAGAACCATTATCTGCCCGTACTACTGAAGTAAAAAGTATTTTACTCGACAGCTATAAAAAATTATTTTCAAATGATTTAAAAAATGCTGAAGGGAGAAATAATTTTGAACAGGCATTTTTACAATCTATGAGTAAAGCAAATGCTGTTGCAGAGAATGGGATCAATGCTGAATCACTCACCATGATAAGAACACGATTTGTTTTGGATTGGTTTGAGAAATATGCTGCTAAATTTCCTTTCAGGCTTTTTGAATATTACCAGCTCTTATTAAGAGAAGGGATTTTTCCGGCATATAACCAATGGATATTTGGGGCAACAGAAAATTTACAGGCATATCAAACCTGGACAAGCGCTCATGCCACAGAGTACACTAACTTTAGTAATTTTCAAAAAGGGAGAATTTTTAAAGTGCCAACAGGGCAATACTATCATAAATAATCATCCCGAATTTATACAAGCCGCTTTTACCAGCGGCTTTTTTGTTTTTTTTGTTTAATTTAAGTTCTTAATCCTTTAAATAAAAAAAGTATGAGTACAAACCGTGATGAGCAATTGTGGAAATTAGCAAAACAAAGAGCGAACTTTCAGCGTAATCTGGTTTATTATTTTGTAGTAAATACCTTTCTTTGGATAATCTGGTGGTTTACATCAAATACCAAAAATTTTCAGGGAATTCCCTGGCCTTGCTGGGTTATGCTTGGTTGGGGATTAGGCTTGGTGTTTCAATATTTTGCCGCTTATGGTGGCAGCAAAGAAAGCCTTACTGATAAAGAATACGAAAAATTAAAAAAAGAAAAAGAAGAAAATCCACAATAATACTTTTATTAATTTTTTTTAAAATGACAGAGCCAAAACGATTGTTCGATTGCATAGAAAATCAACTGCAAAATTCGCCGTTAGAGGATATGATTGCGGGTAAAGAAAATGGAGCCTGGAGAAAATACAGTACACAGCAAGTTGCTGATATTGTAAATCATCTTAGTGCAGGCCTGCTTAAGGCAGGCATCAATTGCAATGATAAATCGCCGGAGGGCCGGGATAAGATCGCCATCGTTTCTAAAAACAGGCCCGAATGGCTAATGGTTGATATGGCTGTACAACAAATTGGTGCAGTGCTTACACCAATTTATCCCACAATAAATGTAAATGAACTGGAATTTATTTTACAGGACGCTGACGTAAAAATTATTTTTTTGAATGATGAAGCTCTTTATGAAAAAGTACAAAGTATTAAACACAGGCTTCCACATTTAAAAGAAATATTTTCTTTTGAGAAGATAGCTGGTGTAAAACACTGGGATGAGTTATTAAATAAAGAGGAGAATTTTTTGGCGCAGGTAATATCTATTTCAAGCTCTATAACTACTGAAGATCTTGCAACAATAATTTATACATCCGGTACTACCGGAAAGCCCAAAGGGGTTATGCTTTCCCATAAAAATATTGTAACCAATGTACTGGCAACCCTATCATGCTTTCCTCCGGGTACAAGAGCGCTGAGCTTTTTACCCCTCAATCATATTTTAGAACGGATGGTAAGCTTCCTGTTTTTGTTTAAAGGTATTTCAATTTATTATGCTGAAAACCTGGATACCATTGCAGAGAATGTGAAAGAAGTAAAACCGCACATGTTTACTACAGTGCCCCGCCTGTTGGAAAAAGTGTATGATAAAATAATGCAAAAGGGAAGTGAGTTATCGGGTATAAAAAGAAAATTATTTTATTGGGCACATGACCTGGCAACAAAATTTGAAATAAACAAAAACCAGGGGTTGGCGTATAAAATAAAATTATCCATTGCCGATAAAATTGTTTTTAAAAAATGGAGAGAAGGATTAGGTGGTGAAATTAATGCAATAATAACCGGTGGAGCTGCCTGCCAGGTAAGACTGATAAGAATTTTTACTGCTGCAAAAATTGTTATTATGGAAGGGTATGGATTAACCGAAACATCACCTGTGATAAGTGTGAACAGGTATGATGAAAAGGACAGGATGTTTGGTTCTGTGGGGCCATTGATAGATGGGGTATCAGTTAAGATTGCTGGCGATGGCGAAATATTATGCAAAGGCTCCAATGTAATGATGGGTTATTATAAACATCCCAAACTTACTGATGAAGTAATGGAAAATGGCTGGTTTAAAACAGGCGATATCGGGATGATGGTTGATAATAAATTTTTGAAGATAACAGACAGGAAAAAAGAAATGTTTAAAACCAGTGGTGGAAAATATGTTGCACCGCTGCCAATAGAAAGCAAATTAAAAGAATCGAAATACATTGAAACGGTAATGGTAATTGGCGCCGAACAAAAATATGCGGGAGCATTAATAGTTCCTTCCTTTTCTAATTTAAGGGAATGGTGCAAGGCAAATAATATTGATTTTATATCTGACGGGGAAGTAATAAAAAATGATACCGTGATTGAATTTTATAAAAACCTTGTAGAAAGTTTTAATAAATACTTCAATCATGTAGAGCAGATAAAAAAGTTTGAATTACTGCCACACGAATGGAGTGTTGAGACTGGTGAATTAACCCCAAAGATGAGCTTGAAAAGAAAAGTGATCATGGAAAAGTACCGCGACGCTGTAGCAAGAATTTATGCATGAGAAAACCTTGAAGGTTTAAAAAACCTTCAAGGTTTGGTTGGTTATTAATCCTGAAAAATTTGTTGGTCATCCCTTTCTTCAACATTAATCTTTCTTATAAAATCATCATAACCATCATCATCATGATCACTGTAAACTCCATAAGCATCCATGCTGTAGCCTATCAAGCCATCATTTGCTTCTATAAGATAAATAATAGAAGAATCGGATGGATCAGATTCGCCTTCAAAGCGATACGTTTTTATTATTTTCAGATCTTCAGGATTATAATATTTTCCATTACCTGCAGTAAATCCTTCAGCAGTCATCCTAAACTCTTTATCATGTTTTTTAATTCTTAATTTTTCAAGTACAGAAGTTACTGTTGTCATTTCTCCAGGCTTTGTTTCAATTGTTTCTGTTGTTATACCTGTTTTTGTTTCACTCATATAAATAAATTTTAATCCCGATAGCATCGGGAGATAAATGGTTAAACAATACCAGTGGCAAAATTTGTACCTTTTTTCTGCACAACGATTTGGGCAGATTAGGTTGATTAAAATGAAAGTAAATTTGTAAAGCTATTAAGAGTATACAAAAATCAAAAGGATAATATTATTAATCTAATAAATCTCCCCCAAATCGGTTCAGACAAGTTATAGAGATTGGTAGATCTTAATCTTATTGTATAACGTTTTTCTATCTATTTTAAGAATTTCGGCAGCTTTAGTTTTATTAAAATTTACATCCTTTAAAACGTTCATAATAGTGTCATACTCGGCTTTGGCTGCAGCATCTTTTAAATCAAGATCTTTAGGGATTGAGTTTTCTGTTACAGCATCATTGCCGGTATTATGAGAAGAAGAGGGCGGATGGCTGTAGGAATTAGTAATCTCCCATGGTAAAACCCTTGCAGTTATTTTTCCCGATGGTGTTAACAGAACAGCTCTTCTTACTACATTCCTGAATTCACGCAAATTACCCGGCCAGTTATAGTTTATAAACATTTCCTGTACATCATCTTCGTAGCCTTCAATGTTTTTATTAAGTTCTTTATTTGTTTTATCAAGAAAAAAATCTGCAAATAAAGGTATATCAACTTTGCGGTTTCGTAATGGAGGAAGATTTATAGAAAACTCGTTAAAGCGATGATAAAGATCTTCCCTGAATTTTCCTCTACGGTAAGCATCCTGCAGGTTTTCATTAGATGCAACAATAATACGGATATCAACATCCATTTCTTTTGTACCGCCTACTCTTTTAAATTTTCTTTCCTGAATAACCCGTAATAATGCCGCCTGAATTTCGTAAGATAAATTGGTTACCTCATCTAAAAATAAAGTGCCGCCATTAGCTAATTCAAAGTGCCCTTCTTTGTCCACAACAGCGCCTGTAAAAGCACCTTTAACATGCCCAAACAATTCACTGCCGGCCAGCTCTTTAGAAAGTGTACCGCAATCCATAGCAATAAAAGGTTTATCCCTCCTGTTGCTGTATTCATGAATGGTTTTGGCGATTACTTCTTTACCCGTGCCGCTTTCACCATACAAAATAATACTGTAATTGGTAGAGGCAACAATTTCTATTAGCTTATAAAGCTGTGCAGTTTCTCCATCCTGACCAACCAAAAATTCTTTATTGGCAGATATTACATAAGACTTTTTATTTTTTGTTTCCGGGGTATTAACTGAGGGTGTAACATGGTCATCAGCAGGGCTGGCCAAAGCTTTTTCGATAACGTTTATCACTTCATCAGGCACCAAAGGTTTTGTTATGTAATCAAAGGCGCCAAGCTTAATAACATCAACAGCCGTTTTTATATCTGAATAACCGGTAATAATTATTACAATTGTTTCGGGTCGTAATTCCTTTATCTTAACCAAAACATCTTTACCATCTCTATCGCCAAGACGGAAATCGCATAAAACAATATCATAAAATCCTTCGGCAACTTTGGCAATTCCTTTAGAAGCGCTGTGTGCTGCATCGGCATCATATCCCTTTTTAATCAGGAATTTGCTGAGCAATGTGCACATATCAAGATCGTCATCAATAATGAGGATTCTTTTGTTCATAAAGGTTGCTGGTTTAAGGATAACAAAGTTAATCTAAAACTTTGTTTTTTAAAACGGGATTTGGAACCTGTGTTTCTTCAGTTTTTATCCATATAGCATACTCATTAGGGTAAATTTTGCCACCATGCATTTTTGCATACACTTTGGTAAATTCGGCTCCCAGATATAAAATTATAGCGCTGTAATAAACCCATACCATAATAATCATTATAGAACCGGCAGCTCCATATACAGTAGCAATATTGCTGGATCCTAAATAATATCCGATACCCAATTTACCCAATGTAAAAAAAACCGAAGTAATAAGGCCGCCAATTAAAACATCTTTCCATTTTATTTTAGCATCAGGCAGCACTTTAAACATCAGGGAAAATAAAAATGTAGTAATAAGAAAAGTTAATACGCTGTCAGTTATCTGAACCAGTATTACACTAAACTCTGAAAAATAGCGTGCTAAAAAATTACCGAAAGCAGATACAATGGCATTTAATAAAAGTGATACCATCATCACAAAACCAATACTTATTATTAGTGAAAAAGAAAGCAACCTTGTAAGGATAAGTTTCCACCAGGTTTTTCGGGTTTTAATTCGTAACCCCCAGATTTTGTTTAAGGAATCCTGCACTTCTCCAAAAATTCCTGTTGCCCCAATAAGTAAAACCACAATACTTATTATTGTAGCAAAAATATTATTCCCTGTAAGATGAATATTTTTTATTGTTTCCTGAATTTGAACAGCGGCATCATTGCCTACCAGGCCCTTTATCTGCCCGTATATTTGTCCCTGTATTGCCTCTTTGCCAAATAATACTCCACACATTGATATAATAACTATAAGTACAGGCGCTAAGGAAAAAACAGTATAATAAGCCAGGGAGGCACTGTATTTTAAAATATTATCTTCTGCAAATTCAGTAAAAACCTGCTTTAAATACTGATAGACCGTTATTATCTTTTTCTTCATACCTACAAAGTACATAACATTTTTACAATGAGCCTAATGACATTTAATATTTTAAAAAATTTTAAACTTGATCTATCAATTTTTTTAAATAAATATTTATATACTCCGGTACTGGCAGATAAATTGCCATAATTCGTGTAAAAGTATACAGTGTGGAAAAACATCTTTATCACGATATAGAAGCCCTTATTGTAGAGGACGAAATTGATATCTGTTTTTTATTAAAAGGGATATTAAGGAAAAAAAATTTGCAAACAGCTTACGTAAACAGTATACACGAAGCTCAACATTTGCTTACAACAGAGCATCCCTCCATTCTCTTTTTAGATAACCACCTGCCGGATGGGTATGGTGTTGATTTTATACGGGCAATAAAAAACAGTCATCCTCTAATAAGGATAGTAATGATAACTGCTGATGATACCCTGACAAATAAAAATAAAGCGCTGAAAGCCGGAGCCGACTTTTTTATTGGAAAACCTTTTACTATGGCCGCAATAAATAAAACCGTTGATCTTTTAATGGCTGGTATTAACTGATAAACGTTGCTCATATTGTAGACTTATTTCCCCGCGAATTTCTACTTGTATTCTCTTCATAACTATTATATTGCTTATATGTATTGATAAATTGCAATGATTTATTTTTGGCAAAATATTTTATATACATACATGAAATCAATTTTTTTAATCACTTAAAAATTTTAAGAACATGGGAAACTTATTATATGTGATCGCGGTAATTCTTATAATTATCTGGATATTCGGAGCTTTTGTATCTCCGTTTGGTGGTAATTTAATTCATATACTTTTAGTGATAGCCATCATTGCCATCTTATTAAAAGTTATAAGAGGATCTGCCTAAAGATCAGAATCAATAATTTCTTCATTTCTAAAAATAAAATTTTTATGGAAAGCTGGAAATTAAAATTAAAAGGTGATTGGAACCAAACAAAGGGCAAAATAAAACAAGCCTATAGCGATTTAACCGATGATGATTTAAAATATGACGAAGGGAAGAATGATGAACTGGTTGGCAGATTGCAAAAGAAAATCGGTAAAACAAAAGATGAAGTAATAAAATGGATTGAGAATTTATAATTAGTTTTATTAATTATCTTTTTACATCAAGGCAAAAAACCCTCATCAGCAGATGAGGGTTTTTTTAGTTAAAAATAAATTGAATAAATAGTTCAGGGCTTGTTGCTAAAGGCTCACCATTTCGTTAATACTTTTATATATATGCAAATCACTAATAAATCTCCGCTATACGTACAGATCGGTTTTAAATTTTTGGTGATATTTTTTATTGGCTATTTTATTTATGTAGCACAGGATATTCTGATCCCTTTTGCATTTGCTGTGTTACTTGCTGTTTTGCTGTTACCTCTTGTTAATTTTTTAGAAAGGAGAAATATCCCACGGGTTCTGTCTATTGCAATCTCATTGTTGCTGTCGATAATTTTTATTAGTGTAATATTTTATTTTTTATCTACACAAATTGCCAATTTTGTTGATGATATCCCTTCTCTAAAAAAACATCTTAATGATCACTGGATCACTTTACAAAAATGGATAAAAACAAAACTCCACATTTCTCTTCGTGAGCAAAATCAATACTTTAATCAAACAGCAGAAAAAATAAAGGACTCCGGTTCAGAGTATATCAGCGATACATTTTTTTCTATTACACAGGCATTAATGCTGATTATATTATTGCCTATTTACACGTTTCTAATTTTATATTACAGAGATCATATCCGCACATTTTTATATGCTGTTTTTCGCAAGGAGCATAGTGACAGGGTAGGGCTTGTAATTAAACAATCAAAGCTGATGATAAACAGCTACATGACAGGGTTGCTGATAGAAATGGGAATAGTAGCTGCCAGTAATTCTATAGGGCTTGTAATGCTGGGGATAAAATATGCATTGTTTTTTGGAGTGCTGGCAGCTCTGTTAAATATTATTCCTTACATAGGAATGTTTACTGCCACGCTTTTTACAGTTCTGGTTACATTATCTACGTCAAACAATACGAGTGATATAGTTTGGGTAGTTATAATAATGTATGGTATTCATATAATTGATATAAATATTTTGATGCCTAAAATAATAGCTTCCCGTTTACGGATAAATGCTTTAATATCTATTTTAGGAGTGATAGTAGGCGGAGCATTAACAGGTATTTCCGGTTTATTTTTATCTATACCTGCTGTTGCAATGACAAAAATAATTTGCGATCAGGTAGAAGGATTGCAGCCTTGGGGATTACTTTTTGGTGATGATACTACAGGCACAAAAAGGGTAAGATTATATGACAGGATAAAAGGAATAAAAGGTAAAAAAACTGCCAGGCCTGTTAAGCCGCCGGTTTCTAATTAGGCATTGCTAAATGAAATAATAAAAGAAGATCCCTTTCCTTCCTCACTTTCTGCATAAATATCAGCATGGTGACCTAATATAATATTCTGTGTATTGGTTAACCCTAAGCCCGTACCTTTTTGTTTAGTAGTAAAGTATGGCTCAAATAATTTGGTTAAAGATTCTTTATCTATTCCTTTTCCATTATCTGATATGGTAACTATACAGCGGCTGTTTTTGTTTTCCGTAGTAATAATAATAATTCCTTTTTGCGATTCGATTGATTCAACAGCATTTAAAATAATGTTTAAGAATGCAATATTTATTTTTTCAATATCAACAAGTACTGTACATAAAGCAAGTGAATAATTTTTAATTACTTTAATTTTTTTAAGGTCAATGCGGTCCTGCACAAATCCCAGGCTCTGATCAAGTATCTCATTAATATTAACCTTGGTAAAATTGAGTTGTGTGGCCTTTGTTGAATTTAAAAGATCATTTATTAATTCATTTATCCTGTTGCTGTTTCTCGTTATCATATCAAACAAAATATTTGTTTCATCTGCAGGCTGTATTTCTGATCGCAAATGTTCAGTTGCCAGGTTAATATTCGTTAACGGATTTCTTACTTCGTGTGCAATAGTTCTGGATATTCTGCCAGTGGCTGCAAATTTTTCAATATTCCGCAGCTCAAGTAACTCTGTGTTCAGCTTTTTCAATTCATTTATTTTTAGCTCTAATTGTTCAGTGAGTTGTTCGGATTGTTTATCGGACGCCTGTCTTGCTTTATTCTCTTTATTAAAAATAGTAATCGAATAAAATGCCAATACAATTGCAATAACAAAAGAGGCGATGTTAACAATTTTAATAAAATTTGAAAAATTGGTTGCACGGTCCGATCTTTTTATTACAAGATAATTTTCTTCGCTTTCCAATTTTAGTGTAAGTGCTTTAATACTATCCATTATTAGTTTGCCGTTATGCCCCATTTTCATCATAGTATCAGCAACTATTAAATTATTGTTTTTGAAGATCTTTAATCCTGAAGACAATACATTAAATTTACTTCTTATCAATAACTGTAAAGTATCAAGTCGCTTTTGTTGCTCACCATTATCCGCAGTCAGGGATTTAAGCTTTAAGAATGTTGAATTAATAAGTTGCGGGGCTTTATAATAATCATTTAAAATCATTTCATCTTTTAATACAAGATATCCTCTGAATGCTGATTCTGCACTTATTAATTCAGATGACATTATATCGAGTGTATTGACAACATCAGTAGTATGATGCAGCCGTTGCTGCTGGTTTGATAACTGTTGAGAGCTGTAAAAAGTTAATATATAAGAAACGAGTAAAAGGATAAAGGCTGTAAGGTAGCCCCAGCGAACCTTGTCTTCATTTTTATCAATAGAGGTTAGCATTAAACTTGTTTGATTTCAAATATACCCAGGTTATTTTAAATATTTGCATTCATGAATCAATAAATCAACAGGCTCATTGTATAAATATTACCTGTTATTTTTTGTACTAAATTTCATTAAGCATGTTTGGCGTAAATGAAAAGTAATTGAAATTTAATTATTTAATTATTTTATCAGATGATGAAAAATTGTCTAATTTCTTAAAATTATAAAATGAAAAAGTATTAAAAAACAGGCTGGTGAAAAAGTACGAAAAGCTATGCATAAGAAAAACAGGGGGAGATTTAAAAAGTAGTATCCCTAAAAAATTAACATCAAACAAACAGGCTGCTATTGGGATTATCAGAAGTATGTAGGGCGCAAAAGTTTCTGAAAATCTACATCTAAATCTTTAACCCTTTCTTCAAAAAAAAATAGGGAAAACCCAGTTCCAAAAAGGAATGCAAAAGATACAACATTGATAGCAACAAAGAAAGCCTGAATAATTTTAGCTCCTTTTGTTGGTATTTTATTTTTTGGCTTTGCTAACAATCCAAATAATTATACCCACCACCAACACAACCAATAATATTCCCATCCACACTCCTGCTTTAAATATACCTCCTACAACTGCGCAACTGCTCATTGTTGTAATAACAAAAAATAATGCTGCCAATAAAATTCCATTGCTTTTTTTCATGATTTTTATTTTTTTATTTAAATAATTGCAGAATCCCTTTGTACTTTATTTACGGTATTTTGTTTTGCTTTATCAAGCGAATGAGTTGTAAAAATGTTTTTCTCTTTTTTACAAGATGTGCCGGATGAAGAGCTATGCCGTTTAAAAAAGTCAGGCTTTACAACCTGACTTTTATCAATTCCAATCCTATTACCCGATTTATTATACCTCTTCATATTTGTAAAATCTTTTTACATACATCCTTAATAACCGTTTCCTCTTTACTTTTTGTATCTATTATTAGGTATTGAAGATTGTGATATTATTTTTGTCACTTCCGGATTATCTGCTTTTTTTATTGTGTTAACATTTCCCTCACTATTATCTGAAGAAGCAATAAAAAAGAAAAGCCAAAAGGAAGGAAGAATTAATTCTTTCAAAAATTCTCTCAATAAGTTTCTCATAATTATTCTGCTGTTGCTTCTACATTAATACTATTTTCTGCTATACCCGTTAATAATTCATCGGCTTCTTTTTCTTCCTGCAAAGTTTGAATCAGAAGTGCTGCTATATCATTTTTACCGAGTGTTTTAGCCAACTGTGCCAAACTTCCATACGTGGCAATTTCATAATGCTCTACTTTTTGTGCAGCCATAATTAATCCTACATCTCTTGTTATGCTACCCTTTTGGGTATCTTCAATTATACCGTCTCCTTCTTTTGTTAAACCTGCCATGGCCTCGCATTTTTTTGCCTGCGCTTTTTTGCCCAATAAGTCAAATGCTTTTTCTAACCTGCTTACATGTCCTTGTGTAGCTTTCAGGTGATCAAGAAAAGCCTGAGTCAATTCAGAAGATGTAGCAGCTTTTGCCATTTTAGGTAATGCTTTTAAAAGATGTTTTTCTGCCCAGAATATATCTTTTAATTCATCCAGAAATAATTCTTCCAGCAGGGAAGATTGTTGCTGTTGTGAAGTAGTAGATATGAAGTTTTTTTTAGAAACAGAATTGCTTTTACTTTTGGTTTGTTCCATGGTGTTAATTTTAAAATTTTAGATAATATTTATTCTTTTAAAAGATTATGCCAAAGTTTTTATTAGTAAAAAACTGGATATAAATAAATGAACATAAATTCTTCTTCCTCAGAATGGGAAAAATAATACTCATAGGTATGCCTGGTTCACTTCTACCAACGCTTTATAGTAAATGTTTAAACCCTTTACCGGCTTATATTTCAGCGGGCTAAGGGTAACTAAATTAAGATTGGCAAAATATTTTATAACTTGCTGTAAGAATCTTATTTTTTAATTTTTAAAACCACAAATTATGGGCTCAGGAAAAGTATTAGCAAGCGTATTAGCAGGTGCCGCAGCAGGCGCAATTCTTGGAATTTTATTTGCCCCTGATAAAGGCACAGAAACAAGAAGAAAAATTGCTGAAAAAGGCGCAGGGTTAGCCGATTCTGTAAAAGGCAAAGTAAGTGAGTATAGCGATGCCATTGCAGAAAAATATGATTCAGTAAAAGAAAAACTTTCAGGATTAGCATCGGAAGGAAGGGATATGATAAATCAGGCAAGAGGCGCAGTAGATAAGGGAGCATCTTCAATGAAAGCAGATGTTAGAAATTCAATGAATTCCTAAGAGGCAAGACCGGTTAAAAAAAACTCCAGGAGGGTTACATAACCCTCCTGGAATTAACTTGCGATAAACATATGGTAATGGAAAATCAATCAAGCCCTGTTGAATCACTAATAGACAGAGTTAAGATCTATGTTGAAACCAGAATTGATCTGTTACGGTTAAAAGCCATTGACAAATCATCATCGTTTTTATCATTGCTTATCTCAATGGTAGTAGTGATATTGATAAGTTTTATTTTTATCATGTTGCTAAATATTGGTATTGCTCTTCTTATAGGTGAACTGATTGGTAAATCATATTATGGATTTTTTATTGTGGCCGGATTTTACCTTCTTATAGGGGTTGTCCTTTTTATGTTTCGTAACAAATGGCTTAAAGCTCCCATTGCCAATTCGATGATAAAAAACTTAATGGATTGATATAGTTCAAATAATTGCAATGAAAAAGATACATAAGGCAGCGGATTTAAAAAAAGCAATTCTTGAATTAGAAGCGAAAAAAATTGTATCAGAAGAGGCTTTGAAAAGGCAATTTCATGAAACCATTGAAACTTTTAAGCCATCGAATATTTTAAAAAATACAGTTTCTGAAGTAGCAGCGTCCCCTCAGTTTAAACATAATCTTTTAAATTTAGCCTTGGGATTAGGAGCCGGTTATCTTACCAATAAAATTGCTGTTGGCAGAAAGGCAGGATTATTTGCAAGAACCTTAGGAACAGTTTTACAATTTGGCGTTACCAGCCTGGTTGCAAAAAATAAAGCGAACGAGGAAAATATAGGATACAAAAGAGGTGGATTATTAAAAAGAATTTTTTCACGTTCAACCTCATCATCACCCACCTAATTTCTTCAAACATTTATTTAGATCAATTCCCTTTCCCAGAATTGGAGTAAAAATATCTCCCATTTTTTTTACACGTTTCATAATAGTATTAATAGTAAAATCCTGTGGCGTTAATCCACTTTTAACTTCTTTCCAAAATAATGGGGCAGATACAGTGGCTCCCGGTTTTGGGCGCAGACTATAAACACATGCAATAGTTTGCCCTCTCCTGTTTTGCAGGTAATCCATGTAAATATGTTTATGGCCACGCTTTTGTAAATTTCGTTCAAGCGTAGTAAATCCAGGGATCTGTTCACTGGTAAGCATGCAAATTAAATACGCAAAATCTTTAATCTGCTCATAAGTATATTTTTTTGCGACAGGAACATATACATGCAATCCTGATGCGCCGGATGTTTTGCAAAATGAGGGAGCACCAGCCTTATCCAAAACTTCTTTCACCACATTTGCCGCCTCAATTACCTGTTGAAAAGTATTTTCTTTAGAAGGATCAATATCTATTATTAAATAGTCAGGATTGTTGAGCGCACCAATAGTTGAGTGCCATGGATTAATTTCGATACAGCCTAAATTATTAAGATAGGTAAGCGTTGGCTTGCTATCGCAAATAATATAATCAATGTTTTTATTGGCTGATTCGGAAAAAAGTTTTTTACTTTTTACAAATGATGGCGCTTTTTCTCCTGCATCTTTGTGAAAAAATCCTTTGGCATTTATTCCATTAGGCATTCTTAAAAGTGATTGCGGACGGCCTTTTAAATAGGGTAAAATATAATCTGCCATTTGCCGATAATAATTTATCACATCACCTTTTGTAATTCCTTCATTCGGAAAATATATTTTATTTACATGTGTAGCTTTTACTTTTATCTTGCCAAAGGCAAATACTTTATCTGTTTCACTTTCGGCTTCTTCAATATTTTTTTCTCCCTTGTCAATATTTTTTATCCCCCCGAGAGCTATCGGGACTGGTTTTTTTATTGTTTTTGTATTTGCCATAGTTACTTCTTTAATAGATTTATCTTTTCTCAGATGAAGAAAGATCGGATGCCGCAGCATTCCATCCCGTGTTACTTCGGTAAATTTTATTTCGCAAACTAATTTAGGTTTAACCCATGTTACAGGCATATTGGTTTTTACTTTTTCATTAAAAGGCGATTTACTTTGTTTTAATGGTTGCAACAAATTCCACATTTCTTTTAAGGATTGCTGGTTAAAACCTGAGCCTGTATGACCGATATATTTTAGTTTACCTTCCCGTCCGACAGTGTCATCCGGGCGGGCATCTTTAATTGCAAGAACCAGGGCGCCAAAGTATTTTCTTGAACCCCCCGGATCTGTATAGCCGGTAATAATTGCTTCCTGCGTTTTGTGATTTTTAATTTTAAGCCATTCGTTTGTTCTCTTTCCGGTATAATACAGGCTGTCGGTTTTTTTAGCCATAATACCTTCCAGGTTTTTTTCTGTGCTTACTTTAAAAAAAGCAATTCCTTTTTCTAAAATGTGATCGGAATATTTTACTACATCACTTTTTTTAATGAGGCTCTGCAATAATTGTTTTCTTTCTATCAATGGAAGGCTGCAAGTGTTTTGCCCATTGAGAGATAAAATATCAAACACATAATAATTAATGGGCCGGTGTTGATTGCTTTCGTAATGCTGAAGTAATTGAAATTCGGGATGACCTTCCTCATTTAATACTACTATCTCTCCATCAAGCACTGCATCTGTTTCAATATTTTTTAATTCCTGAATAACTAACGGATAAGAATTTTTGAATGTTATTCCATTACGTGAGTACAATTTTACATTGTTGTTTTTTATTTCTGCAATGGCACGGTATCCATCCCATTTAATTTCGTACAGCCAATTCTTGTCATCAAAAGGTTCTTCAGTTTCTTTGGCAAGCATTGGTTTAATAAAGTGATGTAGTTTTCGGCTTTCCTTAATTGAAGTTCTCAGGAAGCTTTTTTTTTAACAGTTGAAGGTTTACTAAGTTTTTCAGGTTTGTTTTCTGCAAGCCATTTATTTATGGGAGAATTTTGAGGGGTATCATCCTCACTGTTATAATCTTCAGATGTTGCATATTCATCATTGTGTTTTATAAGAAGCCATGCCCCCCCGGATGAATCGTTCGGACGGGCATTATCCTGCTTACCTTTTAATTTTACCAAAGCAAATTCACCTTTTAATTTTTTTCCGAACAATGTAAATTTTAAGCTTCCTGCATGTAAGCCTGATCTCAAATTTTTTTCTGCAGTTTTCATTTCAGAATTTTCAAGATCAGCATACGTACCATGGTCCCATACCTCAACTATACCTGCTCCATAACCGGATGGAATTATGCCTGCAAAATCTTTATAATCATACGGATGATCTTCAACCATCATTGCAAGGCGTTTGTCTTTAGGATTTAATGAAGGCCCCTTTGGTACTGCCCAGCTCTTTAAAACGCCATCCATCTCCAACCGAAAATCATAATGAAGACTGGATGCTTTATGACGTTGAACTACAAATTCTAATTTTGATTTTGAAGATTTTGGTGTGCCTTCGGGTTCAGGCGTTTCTTTAAAATTTCTTTTCTTTTTATAAAGTTCTAATGCCATAATCAGGAAGCTTTTTTGCGTTTAGGAGTTTCAAGACTTGCTTTTAATTGAGACATAAGATCCTGTGTTTTACTATGTACAATTTTCATTTGAGGAACTTTTATTTTTTGTCCTTTGGCTTTTGCATGAATCAGTTTTAATAATTCTTCTCTGTAGGTGTCTTTATATTTGAATACATCAAATTTTCCGGAAAGCTGGTTAATAAGTGATACTGCCATTTGCAGTTCCGCAGGCTTTACTGTTGTGTGTTCCGGCAATGTAAGTTCTTTTGCATCCCTGATGTCTTCTTCAAATCTTATCCGGTTTAAGATTAAAACATTTTCGTCACGGCGTAACACTGCAAGGCTTTCTTTGCTTCTCAATACAAATGTTGCAATGCCTACTTTGCCTGTTTTTTTTAATGCCTGTAGTAGTAATTCGTAGGGTCTTGTTCCTGATTTATCAGGCTCAATATAATAAGGTGTTTCATAGTAAATACTGCTTATCTCATCTTCTTTTACAAAATCGGAAATCTCAATAGTTTTTGTTTTTTTTGCACTGGCCGCTTCAAAATCTTTATCATCAAGTATCACATAGTCATTGTTATATTTATAACCTTTTACAATGCTTTCCCATTTAACTTCTTTGCCGGTTTTTTCATTCACCCTTATAAATTTTATGTTGGAATGATCTTTTTTATCAAGCATATCCAGCTCAAGACTGCTGGATTGTGTGGCGCTGTATAATTTTACCGGGATATTTACCAGTCCAAAACCGATAGCACCCGTCCATATTGGTCTCATGGCAATGATTTAAATGTAAAGTATAGTTGTGTAAGAAAGTATTGTGCCTTTTTTTATTTATTTAATAAGTATAAATTAATAAGAGAAATTTATTAAAAACTTAATTAATGAGGAATAATTTCTACAAGGAGAAATAAAAAAACTCCGATCATTCCGACCGGAGTTTAATTTTTTATTTAAGAATTGTTATTTCCAACCTGGGTTTTGCTGACTCCTGATATTTTCATTAGCATCAAGTTCAGTTTGTGGAATTGGTAATAGCCTCCTAAAATCTGAATAAGGAATTAAACTTGCAGACGCCGGGTAATTAGCACTGCGAACCACATCCCTTTTTAACCTTTGTAAATCCAAATATCTATCTCCTTCAAAGGCTAATTCTTTTCTTCTCTCAGTTATGATATCTTCTAATAATGCTGCCCCTGTTGAAGCAATAGGGGTTGCATTTCTGGCTGCAGTAAGTATATTCACATATTTTAGAGCATCAGATTCCAGTGTTGGCAGAGAAGCTTCAGCCGCTATGAGATACATCTCACTTAAGCGTAATACTTTGGTATCACTTACCTCTGTTCCCTGCCCATTAGGAAATTTGTTTACAAAAATGGCTGAAACACCACCTCTTATTCCTACGGTATAAAGAGCTTTTCTTACATCGGTTGTACTAAACAAAGCATACAAATCAGGTGAAGATAACATGTCACCATATCCTGATTGAATATATATATTTGCTAAAGCATCAAAACCATTATTTGAAATAGCATCCGATGATACTTCTAACAGCGTTTCTACTTTATCAGTTCTGGGCAATGGATTTTTCCAAAAAGCATCATGATTAGTTGGTGTTACAAGAGAAAAACCACTATTATTAATTACATCAAGAGCAGCTGTTTTTGCATTTGCTTTATCACCCATTGTTAAAAAAACTTTAGCCTGCAATGCTCTTGCAGCATATTTACTAAACTGAGTAGAATTTTTAAAAAGGGTAATTAAAGTAAAGGCTTGTGCCAGGTCAGCATTCATCAAAGTATAAACTTCAGAAATTTTGCTACGGGAGGGGAAAATAGTGATATCAAATTTTGTTACAATTGGGACACCTAACCCATTTGGGTCATCATTAAATGGCCTCGCAAAATAACGAACAAGTGTAAAGTAACATAATGCCCTAATTGCATAAGCTTCGCCTTTATATTGATTTACATTTGGAGTGGCTGCTACAGAAGAATTTATAATGTTATTGCAGCGCAAAATGGTTGCATAAGCAGCATTCCAAAATCCTGCAACATTACCATCTGCTACTGTATAAAGATAATTATTAAAAAATGTGTATCTGTTAGAATTTATTAAAGATTGATAGGCATTATCTGCCATGAGATCACCAAGAACAGGCACTGTTCTTCCATAAAAATCAACATTTCTAAGTCCCGAATAACTACCCAGCAAAGCGGTAGACAGATCTGACTCCGATGCTAAAGCAGATGAAGGGGTTAATGAAGTTGGAGGTGTTTGTACGAGATAACCTTTTTTACATGAAAAAAGTGTTGTAAAATTTACAATCACTACCAGCAAGACTATATATTTCAAAATTTGTTTCATACTTTCTTTTTTAATTTTTTTAGAATCCTATGTTTAATCCAAACGACACTGTTTTTGGTATAAATTCATTTAAATTAGATCGACTGGAAGCACCCTGTTCAGGATCAAAGGGTTGATTTTTGTCTTTAACCCAGGTAAATAAATTTGTACCTCTTACATAAAAGAAGACACTGGATAGTCCAAAACTTGTTATAGAAGACTGTGGTATGCGATATCCTACCTGAAGATTTCTTAACCTCACATAGTTTGCATTGTTTAAATAAAAGGTTGAAGAGCTTTGAAAACTTTTATTACCACCATAAACATACTTAGGAATATCGGTCATATCTCCTGGTTTTTGCCAACGTTCCAAAATTCTTGATGATTTATTGAAGGTCGGATTAGCCCCTGCGCCAAGGTAAAATGAATTAAATGCATCAAACGAATAATTACCACCACTATAATAAAACTGAGCTTCGAAACTAAAACCCTTATAATTAAATGTATTAGTTAATGAACCAAAATATGTAGGAGATGCGGATTGGCCTCCTATTAAACGTTGTGCACTGGAATAAATATTTTGAGTAGCTTTTTGTGTAGAATCTGTATACCACAGTGGATCACCATTTGCAGGGTCTACTCCTGCATATTTCCTTAAAAAATATGATTGTACATCATAACCCGGTCGAAGTATAAATAGTCCATTTAAGATATCTTTTCCACCTGGCAAGCTGGTAACCCTATTCTTATTATTGGAATAATTAAAATTAACATCCCAGTCAAAATCCCTTGTTTTTATTGGAATAACATTTAATGTCAACTCAAATCCTTTATTTTCCAATTCACCGATATTTTTTCTAACAGTAAGAAATCCTGAAGTAGCAGACAATGGTACATCCAATAATAGTTTAGATGATTTTCTTTTATAATAAATGGCTTCAATGTTTATTCTATTTTTTAAAACACCCAAATTAATCCCTATATCAAGAGGCTTGTTTTCTTCCCATGTCAAATCCAGATTCCCCACATTATTTGGGAAACTGCCGGGAGTGCTGTTATAATTGGCTCCGAAACCATATCCCGGGAAAAAGTCATAATTTCCGATAGCAGCATTGCCATTTTTTCCATAAGATGCACTAAGTTTTAATTGACTAATCAATCTACTGTCGACAAATATTTTTTCTTTATCTACATTCCATGAAGCCCCTACTGACCAAAAGTTACCATATGGATTATTAGAGCCAAAGCGTGACGAACCATCTCTTCTAAAACTTCCTGAAAGATTATACTTTTCTTTAAAACTAAAATCAAGCAAAGCAAATTCAGAAATAAAAGAATAGTTTGAGATAGTAGCAGAGGCTGTTTTAGGAGTTGCTGTGGATGCTGCCTGCTGTAATGCAGTAGTAAGGGGGAAACCGGTCCCTTGAAGGTCGTTGAAATAACCTTTTGATAACTGATTTTCGTAACCCACTTTTAAATTAGCGTAGGTGTTCGCTGATTTTCCAATATTTTGACGATAATTCAACGTATTAGAAAACGTATAATTATAATACCTGGTATAAAAATTAAACACCCTGCCTGTTGTTGATGCGTTATATTGAATATTAGGGCCAAATGTTGGACTACCAGTAGCTAATACCGCACCATCACCATAAAATGGATTATTGTATCTTTCCTCTTCCAGATTATTATAATCGGCTGCATAATTAGTTTTAAAGGTCAAATTTTCTAAAATCTTATATTCGGCAGAAACACTTCCTCTTATACTAAATTCATTTAATGTCCTATGATCAAGACTGGTAGTAGCTAGGGTATTAAATAAGGAACCAGCAGGGAAGTCTGGGGTTAAGTAATTTAAACTTCCATCAGGCTTGTAAGCAGATAGTGTTGGTAATAAAAAATATCCGCTTAATATAGGATTAGCAAAGGTACCTCCATTTGAAGGTGTGTTTTGTTTAACAATTCCTCCATCTAAATTCACACTTAATTTTAACTTATTTGTAGCCTGATTTTCAATCCTCATGGCACCATTATATCTTCGCAAATCACTGGTTACGGTTATTCCGTCCTGTTTAAAATAACCACCGGATATATAAAAAGTTGTTTTATCACTACCGCCGCTGGCACTTAAGTTATATTGTGCTTGTTGCCCCTGCCTTGTAACTGCCTTTAGCCAGTTAAAATCAGTACCATTGCCATTGCCAAGAGAAGTTAATGTACCATCAATCTGCGCCTGAGTTGCGCCGACATTTACCAGCCCTTCTCTGGTAAGATCAATATATTCTTTAGCATTTAAAGAGCGGTTTCTATCACTTGTATAAGCGGGGTTGTTGTATCCGATTTCAGTATCAAATCTTAATTTGGTTTTTCCTGCTCTACCTTTTTTAGTGGTAACAAGAATAACTCCATTAGCGGCGCGGCTGCCATAAATTGAAGTTGATGCTGCATCTTTTAAAACAGTAATGCTCTCAATATCATTGGGATTTAAAGTACTAAGTAAATTTCCAGTTGTTTGCAGGCGTGAGGCATCACCTGTATTTACAATTGCACCATCAATTACCCACAAAGGAGAATTACCAGCATTAATTGAACTAATTCCGCGAATACGAATATCCTGATTCGCTCCGGGGGCGCCGGAGGACGCTGTTGATTGCAAACCAGTTACCTGCCCTTGAAGAGCTTTGTCCACAGATGAAAATGGTTTATTTTCTATATCTTTTGCCTTTACAACTGCAGGTGAACCCGTGAGCGTGATCTTTTTTTGAGTTCCATATCCAACAACAACTACTTCCTGTAATGAATTGGCTGTACTGGCTTTAAGAGCTACATTCATTGATTCACCAGTAATAACAATTTCCTGTGATGCCATGTTTACTGATGAAATAATCAGTGTTTTCCCATTTGCAGGAACACTTAAAGTAAAATTGCCCTCTGCATTAGTAGTGGTACCAATCCTGGTACCCTTTACTAAAACCGAAGCTCTTGGTACTCCCTGGCCATTATCATCAGTTACTTTACCGGTAATATTTCGGTTTTGAGCTTGTGCATTTATCAGCAAAAAAAATATTGCTGATAAGGTTAAGAAAAATTTTCTCATGTGCGTTTTTATTTAATATTAAGAAAAAAAATCAATTAATTTGTTCTTATAAAGGATGACAATATATTTTTATATTTTGCTGCATAGCGAATTTAGTAAAACTCTTTTGGAATTAAAAAATCAGCGTGAGAGATTTAGATGTAAACATCAACAAATATTTTTATAAAGATGCCTGACTTTTCATATTTAATTTATCTTTTTTCTGCCAATCAGCAATAATACAGGAAGCAAAATTAAATTGGTTAAAGTAGCTACCAATAACGTTAATGATGTAAGCCATCCCAATGCCTGTGTGCCACCAAAACCACTGAAACAGAAAATTATAAATCCTGCTATTAAAACCATTGATGTATATAAAATACTTAAACCGGTATGCTTAATTGTTTCACTAACAGTTTTAATAACATTGTTATTATGCTGCGGAAGCTCCTGTTTATAATTTACCAAAAACCGTATGGTAACATCAATTGCTATTCCCAGCGCTACGCTAAAGATCAATACTGTTGAGGGTTTTAGCCGGATACCTATCCAGCCCATAATACCGGCTGTGACAATCAAAGGAATTACATTGGGGATAAGAGAGCAAAAAAGAATTCGTATTGATTTAAAAAGATACAACATGCATAATGCAATTAATAAAAATGCCCAGAGTATGCTTTGCTTTAATCCATCTACAATAAATTTACTGCCTTCTAAAAATGTTATGCTGCTTCCTGTTAGCTGCACATTGTATTTTGCCGTATCAAACAATTCATCAGATCTGGTTTTTATTCCACTTAAAATTTCAGGAAGCCTTACTGTACCAACATCTGCCATATTGATACTTATTCTGGTGCTTTGCTTTGCGGTATCAATAAAACTGGTGAGTAGTTTGGTCATACTGTTTTTATCACCCCCGGTATCACTTTTTGGTTTTAAATATTCCCCTACAAAAGCCGCATCAAATGAGTTAGGTAAACTGTAATTGGCTGTATCACCATCATAAAATGCCTGCTTTATAAATTTTATTCCTTCAGCAATTGAAAGAGGCCGCGACATTTCTTTTTGCGATGAAATGTATTGTGACAGCGAATCTATTCTTTCCAGTATTGGCAATACTTTTGCCCCGGTAAGTCCATAACGTTTTTTTGTATCAACAACAATTTCCAGCGGTAATATGCCTTTAAAGTTTTTTTCAAAAAATTTAAGGTCAGAATAAATTTTATCAGTTTCCGGAAGATCTTCTACCATGAAAGCTTCTGATTTTAATTTAAGAACACCCATTATTGAAAAGGCAAGAATAATCAAAGTAGTTATGTAAATAATTTTTTTATGATGAAGAACCCAATACTCAATTTTTAAAAGTAAAGTTGTAAGCCATGGGTTATCAAGATATTTAATTTGAGATTTTTTTGGTGGCTGTATATAACTTAACACACCAGGTAATAAAATAAATGAGATCACAAAGATCATCATAATGCTGATGCCTGCAACAGCGCCAAACTCTTTTAAAACAGCGCTTTTGGTAAGGGCAAAAACGGCAAAACCAATTGCCGCAGATAAGTTACAAAACAAGGTTACAATACCCATCTTACTAACCATATCAATCAGCGATTGCTCTTTATTATTACTTGCTTTGTAGGTAGAATGATATTTATTTAAAAAGTAAATACAATTAGGAACGCCAATTACCACTACTAATGGTGGAATTAAAGCGGTTAATAAAGTGATCTTATATCCGAATAAAAATAGAATTCCAAAGCTCCATACAACTCCTGTAATTACTACTGTTAAGGATAAAAGCATAGTACTTACCGAACGAAAAAATATCAATAAAATAACTGCTGATAATACTAATGATCCGAGCAGAAACCATTTCATCTCACTTTTTATCCTGTCAGCTATCAATGTTTTTATTAAAGGGAGCCCGCTTAAATGCGTTTCCAATTTTGTTGCCTCAGTAAATGCATTTGTTTTTGCAATAATATTATTTACTATCTCAGTTCTTAATGAAGAAGCAAGTGCTTCCTTATTAATACGAACAGCGATAAGGTATGCATTACTATCAGGTTTGACGGCAGGATTGTATAAAAGTGTTTTGTAAAACGGAAGGCCAAGAAAAATATTTTTACTGCTGTCAAGCTCTTCCTGAGAACTTATCTTTTTAGAGAATATTGCAATAGAAGTTAGCTTTTGTGTTGCCGTATCTTTTATAAGATTTATGGCAGAAGAAATACTTAGGGCGTCTTCTACATGCGGAATATCTTTTAAATCATGTGTAAGTTTATTAAAGGCATTAAAAGTATTCAGTTCAAAAAATTTATCAGTCTGTACACCTATTACCAAAAGGTTTCCATCGTCTCCAAATTTTTCTTTAAATGATAAGTATTGCTGGTACTTTGGATTATCGGTTGGTATTGCTTTGGCAAATTCATAACTAATGGTAACCTTGCTGGCAAAGTAAGCCATCAGGCCTGTTATGGCTATTAAAATAACAAGTAACGGAAGTCTGAATTTTAAAACAAATTTTGCAAGGCGTTTCCACATAACCGAAGATATTAATGATAAAATTAAAAATGCAAAGAAACTAAATTAACCGGGTTCACAACTTAGTATTTGCCTGTTATAGAGAAAATAACAACCTGGTAATAAAGTAACTTTGAAACTTAATAAACTAAAGCTCCTTTAGGGATTTGAGGTATGATCCATAAAACAAAAGGCATTGTATTACGAACCATAAAGTATGGTGAAACATCTGTTGTGGTAAATATTTTTACCGAGCTTTTTGGCATACAATCCTATTTGGTAAACGGTGTACGATCTTCCGGTAAAACTTTAAAAGCAAATTTTTTTCAGCCCACTTCTATTTTGGAGATGGAAGTATACCACAATGAATTAAAGAACCTGCAAAGGATAAAAGAATTTAAATGGAGCTATTTGTATAAAAATATTTTAAACGATGTTATCAAAAACTCAGTTGCATTATACATGATTGAACTTTTACAAAAATGTTTAAAACAACCGGAGAAAAATGTTGATCTTTTTCAATTCACCGAAGATGCTTTTATGCAATTGGATATTGCAGGCAATACAGTTACAGCCAATTTTCCTTTATATTTTTGCTTACATCTTTCTCATTTTTTTGGATTAAAATTAGAAGATGATTATTCTGAAAATAATTCTATACTGGATCTTCAGGAAGGCAGATTTATTAAGTTTGCTCCCCATCATCCCTATTTTTTAGAGAAAGATTACAGTTACTGCATTTCGCAATTATTAAAAGTGCAGCATCCTGATGAACTGACAGAGATCAAGCTAAATAAATCTATCAGAAAAGATATACTGTTTGCATTGCAGAATTTTTATGGATTACATATTCAGGATTTTGGCACCATGAAAACATTGCCAATTTTGCATGAAATATTATCTGTCTGAATCATGATTGTCTGAACCATGATTTTGGGATTAAAAAGATTAATGAGAGAGTAATTTTTTTTGATTTTTTTTAATCTTACTAATCCCAAAATCCACCCAAATCATGGTTCAGACAATTTTTTTAATCTTACTACTTTTTAAATCCCCGCCTGAATGACCCAGTCGGGCAGGCAATAAATCATAGTTCAGACAATTTTCTATTAATACTACTCCCGGCTTTTTCCCATTTTCAAAACTGCCAAAAATTGTATCCATTTGCAAAGCCTTTGCCCCATTTAAGGTTGCCCATTGCAACATTGTTTGTAAAGGAATATCGGGGAAATTATTTTGAATTGTTTTCATTTCATCAAGCAAATTAAGGCTGTGATTACTGGCAAGGCTATCGGTGCCTAACGTAATATTGCAATTATTTTCAAGTAGCAGTTTTATGGGTGGTAATGCATTTTCAATGTATTGATTAGCATTTACACAAAGGCAAAAAGATAATTGCTGATCATCGGTTTTATTGTTCAATACAAATTTAATATCAGCTTGTGAAATAAAAGTGTTATGAACAATAATGATTGACGCTGCATTTAATAATTTGGAAAAATAAGTTTGCAAACTGCTCTTTTTACCTGGTTTGTAAAATGAATTATCAATGTTCATCAGTTTGTACATTCTTACAAGATCTCCGGTACCCAGTAAAAAAAATTCATCTTCAAATAAAGTTTCCTGGTTGTGAATGCTCACTACTTTATTATTAAAATATGGAGTAATAAATTTCCATAATTCATCAGATACAGAATAGGGAGCATGAGGTACAATTGATACGTTTGTAGTTTGTAGTTTATAGTTTGTAGTTTTAAAAAGGTTATAAAGATTTACTGCTCTTTCAAATCTTGCCTGGGCAATAGTTGGCACCCATCCACTGGCTTCAATAAAATTATAATATGCTACTCTTTGCTTTTGTTTTTGAGGCAGTGTTAAAATATTATTACAAATATCTCCAACTGCTACAATTCCATTTAAAAGCATTTCATTTTCTGCAATATCTATGGCTTTTAGAATTTCTTCCTCAGCAAAATGCCTTTCATTTACAACTTTATAAACAAAATCTACCAACCCTGTTTTCTCCGGAATTAATCCCTTCATGTGCGATAACTCCAAATGGCAATGCGTGTTTACAAACCCCGGAGAAATAATGCCGGTAAAGGTTTCAACATCTCCTGCAGTATCTGCATCTATAATTGCTTCTACTTCTCCATCTTTTTTTATAATAAGAACATTATTGCCGTCAAGCATTTCTGTTCCTGTAAATAAATGATCTGCTTTAAATTTTCTATACAAAATGATTACCTGTTATAATGTAAATTTGCCGAAATTTTTCGGAAGAGAATTATTATTACTCATTAGCGCATTTCTAAACACTTACCCATATGGGTGAGCTGTTAACTACAGCATTATGTTAGATAAACTGGACGGAATAAAAGCAAGATTTGATAACCTGGGTGTAGCATTAACCAACCCTGAAATTGTAGGGGATAATAAAAAATATACCGCCATAAGTAAGGAATACAGAAGCCTTGAGAAAATTGTAAAAGTGCGTAATGAATATGCCAAAGTATTGGATGATATTGAATTTAATAAAGAAATGTTGAACAGCGACGACAACGAAATGAGAGATTTGGCAAAGGAAGAATTACCTGCCATGCAGGAAAAAAAGGAAGAGTTGGAAAAACATATCCGAACAATGCTTATCCCTAAAGATCCGCAGGATGAAAAAAATTGCATTTTAGAAATACGGGCAGGAACCGGCGGTGATGAGGCATCGCTTTTTGCAGGCGATCTTATGAGAATGTACCTGAAATATTGTGAAAAGAAAGGATGGAAAACAATATTGCTGAGTGAAAGCGAAGGCACCGTTGGCGGTTATAAAGAAGTGCAGATAGAAGTAACAGGAGATGATGTATATGGAACTTTAAAATTTGAAAGTGGTGTTCACCGGGTGCAAAGAGTACCTGATACAGAAGCCAGCGGAAGAGTGCATACCAGTGCAGCAACAGTTGCTGTAATGCCCGAGGCAGAAGATATAGATGTAGAAGTAAAGGAAAGTGATGTAAAAATGGAAACAGCCCGAAGTGGCGGCGCAGGCGGACAAAATGTAAACAAAGTTGAAACAAAAGTTTTTTTAACGCATATACCTACAGGCATCGTTGTAGTATGCCAAACAGAGCGCTCACAATTGGGGAATCGGGAAAAGGCTATGCAAATGTTGCGTACAAAACTCTACGAGGCAACAGTTCGTAAGCAGGAGGAAGAAATTTCCCTACATAGAAAAAGCCTGGTACTTACAGGAGACCGCTCTGCTAAAATAAGAACGTATAACTATCCGCAAGGCAGAGTAACCGATCACCGCATTGGGCTAACAATATATAATTTAGATGCAGTATTAAATGGTGGTGTACAGGAATTTATAGATGCTTTGCAATTTGCTGAGAATTCTGAAAAACTTACACCTCAGAATTAGTACCACAGTTAAAAAAAAAGTATTTTTTCTTATTTCAGTTACATTATATTTTTCTTAACATTTGTCTTTAAACTTTTGGCATCTTATTTGAATCATAGTATTTCATAAGTTTTAAAAGTCAATTTTCTCATAAGCAGTTAGTTTTGGTAAACGGACCTTGTTTCTACAGGGTCCTTTCTTTTTTTAGCAGCCACCCTTTTAATTCATTCTCCTCTACCTTCTTTTTTAAATAATTTTTACATTACAGCTTATATAACTTTGCGGCAATGAGTAATGCTTCCCAAATTTTTCAAACCAAAAAAAGAATACGTTGGAAAAGCGTAAAGTGGACCAGCAGGGTACTGGCTATGGTTGCAATATTTTTATTAGTGGTTTTGGGTCTGGCTTTATTTAGCGGTTCACTTCCATCCATGCCAAACCGCCAGGCTAAGGCAAAAAATTATCAGTTGCAAATGGATCCTTCCAATCCATTGTCTATCCCTTTTTTTCAAAATAAAAAAATTAAAGGTTTTAAGCAATTTCTAATTAATAAGGAAAAGGAAGATTCTTTGAGAAAACTTAAAAAAATTACTCCTGAAAACAGTGCAGAAAAAATTCCTTACATAAGAGCTGCATTTTACACTCCCTGGACAGCCAATACTTCTTTGCCTGCTCTGGAAAAGTACGGTGATAAACTTAATACAATTTTTCCTGAATGGTTTTTTATTGATACAACAACTTTGCGGTTACAAACAAGAATTGATAGTGCAGGTCTTGCTCTAATGCAATTAAAGAATTTGCGTATAATGCCAATGCTTTCCAACTTTAATTCTTCTTTAAAAAGTTTTGATGGTAAGCTATTGCATAAAATATTAAGTGATACTGTTGTTAGAAATAAATTTATAAAACAGGTTATTGATACACTTAGCCATTATAATTTTAGTGGTATTAATATTGACTTTGAAGAACTAATTGAAAAAACCAATGAACCACTCACTTCTTTTCAAAAAAAATTATACGAAACATTGCATGCCCATGGGATGACAGTAACAATGGATGTTGCGCCGAAAAATAATGATTATGATTATAAAAAATTATCTGATTACAATGATTATGTAATTCTGATGGCTTATGATCAGTCTAATAATTCAACAGGTCCGGGGCCTGTTAGCGCTCAAAAATGGATTGAAGATGCAATGGATTGGACAGCCTCAAAAATACAATCTGATAAAATAATTTTAGGCATAGGAGGTTTTGGTTACGATTGGGCAAATGGAAAACAGGATTCAGTGTATACTTATAACCAGGCTATCAATAAAGCCAAAGTGCTTGGTGCAAAAATAATTTATGATAATGACAGTTACAATCTACATTATAGCTATGTTTCAGAACAGGAGGATGAAGATGGTAATATAAAAAAAAACACGCATGAAGTTTGGTTTACAGATGCTGCAACCACTTTTAATATTCTAAGGTTTAGTGATGAATATGCCACGGCCGGAACGGCATTGTGGAGGCTTGGAAGCGAAGACACCAGGATGTGGAATTACTATAACATGGATCTTAGCAATGATGCTTTAGAAGCACATCCTTATAATTTTAATTTATTATCTACCATACCAATAATACCTGATAATGTTGGCTTTGATGGCGAAGGAGAAATACTCGATATTCTTTATGTTCCACAGGTAGGAAAAATAAAATTTGAAATTGACAGTACAGGTCAATTAATTGCAGAGCAGGATTATTTACAACTTCCATCGGGCTACGTTATAAGAAAGTTTGCAGAAGATACCACAATAGGAAAGGGACATAAACTTATTCTCACTTTTGATGATGGGCCAAGTGATGAGTATACACCCCAAATTTTAGATATTCTTGAAAAAGAAAAAATACCTGCAACCTTTTTTATTGTTGGTTTGGCAGCAGAAAGTAATATTCCGATTCTTCAACGTATTTATAAAGATGGATTTGAAATAGGTAATCACACATTCACCCATCATAATATTGCAAAGATGAGTTTGGTTAGGGCAGCAATTGAAATGAAAGCTACCCGTCTGCTTATCGAAAGTATAACAGGCAGGTCAACCATTTTATTCAGGGCACCTTATAATGCCGATTCCGAACCTCATACTTACGAAGAGCTTGAACCTATTGCAAGGAGCAGGGACGAAAATTATTTAACAGTTGCAGAAAGTATTGACCCGATGGATTGGCAGCCTGGTGTAACTGCAGATTCTATTGTGGCAAGGGTTATAAGCCAGGTGGAAACAAGAAATGCGAGTATAATATTATTACACGATGCCGGTGGAAATACCAGGCAGCCCACGGTTGATGCATTGCCCATGATAATAAAATATTTTAAAGACAAAGGTTACAAGTTTACGACCATTGCTGACCTGATGGGGGAAACTAAAGATGTTGTAATGCCTCCTGTACCACCATCACGTAATGGATGGATAATGAATTTGAATTTCTTTTTGGCAGAAACAGCTTATTGGAGTGGGCATATTTTATTCTCTTTATTTATAATCGGAATTATATTATCTATTGGAAGAATGATTGCTATGGCGGTTCTTGCTGCAATTCAAAAACGTAAGGAAGTTGGTGAAAGAAATGGCCATAATTTTGTTTTTGACACAAACAATGCTCCATTGGTTAGTGTAATAATTCCGGCGTATAATGAGCAGGTTAATGCTGTAAGAACGGTTAAAAGTTTAATAGTCCAGGATTATCCAAACCTGGAAGTAATTTTTGTTGATGATGGAAGTAAAGATGAAACCTGTAAAACAGTAAAGGATGCTTTTAATAATGTCTCCAACGTTTATGTATTTACAAAACAAAATGGAGGTAAAGCAACAGCATTAAATTTTGGTATTGAAAATTCCAAAGCAGATTATGTAGTATGCATTGATGCGGATACACAATTAAAGTCAGATGCTGTTTCTAACTTAATAAAATATTTTGATAATAAAAAAGTTGCCGCTGTTGCCGGCAATGTAAAAGTTGGTAACGAAGTAAACATCATAACTAAATGGCAAAGCATTGAGTACATCACATCCCAAAATTTTGACAGGCGTGCATTTGATCTGCTTAATTGTATAACAGTTGTTCCCGGCGCAATAGGTGCGTTTAATAAAGAAGCCATAAAAATTGCAGGAGGCTTTACCACAGATACTTTGGCAGAGGATTGTGATCTCACAATGCGTTTGCATCGTAAGGGATACATAGTTCGTAATTGTTCTAAAGCAATTTCATATACAGAAGCTCCTGAGACATTCAGGCAATTTATGCGGCAGCGTTTTCGGTGGAGCTTTGGTGTAATGCAATGTTTTTGGAAACACAGGGATGCTGTACTCAATCCTAAGTATAAAAATTTTGGAATGGTGGCTATGCCTAACATTCTTTTTTTTCAAATGATATTACCTTTCTTAGCCCCTCTTGCTGATCTTATACTGGCAGTTAGTTTAATTGCTGCATCAATGAATATTGTTGTAGCAAGTGTTCCTCATATTCTTTTGTATTATGGAATATTTACTTTGGTTGATCTGGCAGGCGCTGCACTTGCGTTCGCTTTTGAAAAAGAAGATTATAAAAAGCTTTTTTGGATGATACCACAACGGTTAATTTATCGCCAAATGATGTATTACATCCTTTTTAAATCGTTTATCAGGGCAATAAAAGGTGAGTTACAGGGCTGGGGTGCATTAAAGCGTACCGGCAGCGTAAAAAAAATTGCAGTAAGCTAATAATTGAAATGGTTGCAGGCTTACATCTAACATCCCTAACCATTATCTTTGCGTAAATAGTTAACAAATTATAAAATTGAGTGTAAAAGCATCAGATAGAAAATCTTTTTTTAAAAAAATTAGAGGAAAGGATGACGGAGAAAAAGCTGAAATGAGCTTTATTGATCATCTTGAAGTTCTTCGCTGGCACATTGTAAGGGCTGCCATTGCTTTAGTAATTGGTGCCATCCTTGTATTTGTTTTTATTGACTGGATATTTGACAACATCATATATGCCCCGGCAAGAGAGAGTTTTGTTACCTATTCGGCATTATGTAATTTGGGGCATAAACTTCACCTTGGCAATTCCTTATGCATGCCTCCTGTAAAAATTCCATTATTAATAAATACTGTCAGCGGTTCTTTTTCTTCTGCTCTTAATATTTCTTTTATGGGTGGGCTGATCATTGCGTTTCCTTATTTATTCTGGGAGTTATGGCGCTTTATCAAACCGGCTTTATCATCCAAAGAATTAAAATATTCACGGGGCAGTATTGGATGGGTTTCTCTTTGTTTTTTTACCGGAGGGGCATTCGGTTATTTTTTGTTAGCACCTTTTACTTTTAATTTTTTAGCAAGCTTTAAAATTGGTACGTTGGGCTCACAAACCTATTTGCCCAGTCTGGAAGATTATATTGATACGCTTGTAAATATTATTCTTGGTTGCGGTATTGCATTTGAGCTGCCGGTTTTAGCATATGTTCTTTCAAAAATTGGGCTCATTACTCCGAAGTATTTAAAAACATACCGTAAATATGCATACGTCATTATATTGATCGTGGCTGCAGTAATTACTCCATCACCTGACTGGACAAGCCAAACCATTGTAGCGGTTCCTCTTATTTTGTTATATGAGGTGAGTATTTTTATTTCCGCAAGAGTTGCCAAACAAAAAGCAATTGAAGATAAACAATGGGATTAATTTTTAATCTCTTTCCTCCTGTTGAAAAAAAGTTAATTGTTTTTCAGTTAACGCAAAATGTTTTGCAAGGCATTTCGTTTAAATTATTTTTGGATAAACCCGGCCTTGCAAATGAAAACCTTTTGGCAAACCTTTATCCTTCTTTCATTTTCGTTTTTATTTTTTTCATTTATTAAACCTAAAAAGAAAAAGATAATTAAAAAAGAATCTTACGCTGCTGTAAATTTTCCTTCATCATCAGGCCATACAGTTAAGAATAATCCTTATTACATCATCATTGATAAATCGGATTATGAATTAAAGGTGTATGATGCAGAGGGCTGGTATGCAACTTACCCTGTGGTATTTGGCAGTAAAGATCAGAATGATAAATACATGGAGGGAGATAAAAGAACGCCGGAAGGGCACTTCAAAATTTTACTTAAAAAAATTCATCCTCAATGGGGTCCTGAATTATTATTGGATTTTCCTAACGAAGAAAGCATAAAAAAATTTAATGAAAGACAGTCCCGGGGGCTTATTCCCAGGAAGGCAAGAATAGGCAGCGGTATTGCCATTCATGCTACACGGCCACAGGAAGAATGGACAGTTGATTATTTTCAAAACTGGACCGATGGATGTATATCATTAAAATACAGCGAAGCAAAAGATCTGTATAGTTATATTCCTTCGGGTACGCCGGTTACAATACAAAAATAAAAACCCCCTGTCCCCCGAAGGGGAAGCTTAGATTGGGATTCTTTCGGGAATACATAGTTCTTAATATGGAAATTTGCACTATAAAAAATTCACTAAATTAAAAATAAACTGGCGCTTTAAGTCCCCCTTTTATGGGACAGGGGGCTTATTAAACAACCATCTCCATAACTCAAAAATCTAAAATCATTCTTTAAAGCATATTCATAAATTCTTCTCCAGTCTTTAGTAATTGCAGCAACCAATAATAATAAAGTAGATCCCGGTTGATGAAAATTTGTTATCAATGCAATGGCAATTTTAAATTGATAACCGGGCGCAATAAGAATTTGTGTTTTGATAAATAATTTTTGTTGCTCATTTTTTTTCATCCATGTTATTAAAGATGCTAAAGCAATGTTGGCATCTATGTTTTGTTTTGATAACTCATCATAAACTTCCCATTGTTTTATTTCCAAATCCTGAAGATTGCAATTATTATTACTAAAAGTTTTCACTCCCATCCAGTACAGGCTTTCAATTGTTCTTAAAGAAGTTGTTCCAACTGCGATTATATTTTTTGACAGATTATCTAAAATATTTTCAATTGTTGAAACGGTAACATCTAGCCACTCTGCATGCATCTCATGCTCCTGCATTGTTGGTGATTTAACAGGCTTAAATGTTCCTGCGCCAACATGAAGAGTAACAAAATCTGTTTTAATATTTTTATTTTCAAGAGATGAAAATACTTCGGGTGTAAAATGTAAACCTGCTGTTGGTGCAGCAACTGATCCTTTATGTTCCGCATAAATAGTCTGGTATCTTTCTTTATCATTTTCCTCCACATCCCTTTTAATGTAGGGCGGCAAAGGAATTTCACCCACCTGTTCAATTATTTCTGAAAAGGAATAATGAGAAGGCTGCCAGCTGAATTCAGTTACATAAGCATCAGTAAGTTTTTGTTTCAGCGTTGCGGTAAGTTCTACCTCTTGATTATTAATTTTTATTTTTTTTGTTAAGCCGTCTTTTTTCCATTTACTTGCCCCGCCGATCATACATTTCCATTTGGCAGAACCAGTTTTACTCATCACGGTTGTGTACTCTGCATTCTCTTCAAATGGTTCTAAACAAAATATTTCAATTGTTCCACCTGTCTGTTTTTTAAATAATATTCTTGCAGGAATAACTTTAGTATTATTAAAAATAAGAAGAGAATTTTCAGGAAGATGATCAGCAATATTTTTATAAATATCTTCTATGATCTCTCCATTTTTATAGATCAATAATTTTGATTGATCTCTTTTCTCAAGAGGATGGAGTGCTATTTTTTCGACTGGTAAATGATAGGTAAAATCATTTATCGAAAGGTGCTTAGGATGCATTTATATTTTCCCTTTAGTTATTTCTTCAACAACTCCCGGATCCAGCAATGTAGTAGTATCACCTAAATTTTTTGTTTCACCTTCTGCTATTTTTCTCAATATTCTCCGCATTATTTTTCCGCTTCTTGTTTTTGGCAACCCGGTTACAAATTGAATTTTATCAGGTTTTGCAATGGCACCAATAACCCTGCTTACTGTTTGAAAAATGTCTTTGCGGGTTTGCTCTTCATCAATATGCATGTGACTGTAAATCACAAATGCGTAAATTCCCTGTCCTTTAATATCGTGCGGATAGCCCACCACAGCGCTTTCTATAACACCTGCATGCATGTTGATCGCATTCTCTACTTCAGCAGTACCAATGCGATGGCCGCTAACATTTAATACATCATCCACTCTTCCCGTTATCCTGTAAAAGCCATCTTTATTTTTTAGAGCGCCATCACCGGTAAAATAAAGATCAGGGTAAGCAGCAAAATAATTGGTACGGCAACGTTCATGATCACCGTAAGTTGTGCGCAATATTGCCGGCCATGGAGTTTTGATGCAAAGGTTGCCTTTTAATAAACCATCTTCATCGGGTTCGGTAGCTTCATCACCTTTTTCATCTACCAATAATGGCTGAACACCGGGCATTGGCAATGTTGCCCAACTTGGTTTTGCAGGTGTTATTCCTGCAAAGTTTGAAATTAAAATTCCACCCGTTTCTGTCTGCCACCAGGTATCAACTATCGGGCATTTTCCTTTACCAATATTTTTATCATACCAATGCCATGCTTCTTCATTAATTGGTTCGCCAACTGTACCCAAAACTTTTAATGATGAAAGATCTTTTCCTTTTAATGGTTCCAAGCCATAACTCATTAAACTTCTTATGGCAGTAGGCGCTGTGTAAATTGTGTTCACTTTATATTTATCAACTATGTCCCAAAATCTTCCGGCATCAGGCCATGTTGGAATGCCTTCAAACATTACGCTGGTAGCGCCTGCACTTAATGGTCCATACAAAATATAACTGTGGCCTGTTATCCAGCCAACATCTGCTGTGCAGAAAAATATATCTCCCGGTTTATATTGAAACACATTTACAAAAGTGTAGTTGGTCCAAACCATGTAACCGGCGCTGCTATGTACAACACCTTTTGGTTTACCGGTAGAACCCGAAGTGTATAAAATAAAGAGCGGATCTTCGGCATCCATCTCTGTTGCCGGCATAGTTATTATATTATCTTTCTCTATTTGTGATTCTGCATATTCCATTTCATCTTCCCACCAAACATCTCTTCCTTTTATCATGGAGACCGGCGTTCTCGTTCTTGTATAAACAATAACTTTTATAATTATTCTGTTACCGATCAACGCGTCGTCAATAATAGATTTTAGAGGAATGTCTTTACCGCCGCGGTATGCGCCATCGCAGGTAACAATGTATTCTGCCTGTGCATCAAATAACCTGTCAGCAATACTTTGTGCAGAAAATCCTCCGAATATAACGCTGTGAATGGCACCAATTCTTGCACAGCCTAAAACCGCATAAGCAAGCTCAGGTACCATTCCCATGTAGATACAAACCCTGTCGCCTTTTTCTACACCATTGTTTTTAAGCACCTGTGCAAACTGGCAAACTCTTTTATGGAGCCGTGAATAAGTTACCACTCTTGTTCTTTCTTCAGGATTATTTGGCTCCCAAATAATGGCCGGTTTATCTCCCAGTTTTTCAAGATGGCGATCAATACAATTTTCAGTGATATTTAGTTTAGCGCCTTTGAACCATTCTATTTTTGGTTCCTTAAAATTCCACTCTAACACACTATCCCATTTTTTTTTCCAGACGAAATTCTCTGCAATATTCCCCCAAAATCCTTCGGGGTCTTCTACACTTTTTTTATACGCTAAATTATATTCTTCTAAAGATTTTATTTGATATGGATATGACATCTAAGAGAAATTATTTTTCAAGTTAAACAAGGTTGATCTTATAAACCCATTGCATGATAAACAGCATCCTGAATTTTTCCCCTTACATTAAGCCTTGATAATAAAATATTATCACCACCCTTAGGATTTACACGGTTACTTAAAAAGATGAACACTATATTATATTTAGGGTCTGCCCAAACACAGGTGCCTGTATAACCAGTGTGGCCGAAAGTAAGTGGTGATGCAAGCTTTGATGGATAGGGTTCTTTAAGCGACTCATTTTCTTTTTCAGGTTTATCAAAACCAAAACCTCTGCGGCTTATAGAACTGTTATATGCTGAAAACAATTTTATCGTTTCCGGTTTTATAAATTGCTTTCCATTAATAGTACCTCCATTTAAAAGCATTTGCATTATTACACCAAGATCGTAGGCGGTGCTGAACAATCCTGCATGTCCTGCAACGCCGCCAAACATGGAAGCGCCGGGATCATGAACGTCACCTCTAAGATGTTGTAAACGAAAAGATCTTTCTGTTTCTGTAGGAACAATCCTGTCAAGCGTAAATCTCTCTCTTGGTTTAAACCCTGTGGCAGTAAGCCCCAGGGGATCGTAAAATGTTTTCTTTACATAGTTATCCAAAGTTTGTCCTGTAATGGCTTCTACAATTTTTCCCAGAAAAATAAAATCATTATCGCTGTACACATATTTATCAGAAGGGCTTAATTTACTTTCCACCATTCTTTTATACATTGTATCTCTCCAATCATTTCTTATGTATAAATTTTCAGCAACACGAATAGTAAAAGAATCTGTTTGTCTTGTGGAGTAATACTTTGGCAGCGGACTTTTTGTGACACTGTCAAGTGTTTCTTTAACAAATTGTGTTGTAGGAATAAGCCCTGCCTGGTGCAATAAAATATTTTCTATTAAAAGATTTTCTTTGTCGCTTCCCTTTACCCAGGGCAGGTAATCTCCCAAATGCTTTTGCAGATCAAGTTTTCCTTCATCATACAATTTCATTACGCATAATGTAGTGGCGCAAATTTTTGTAACCGAAGCCATATCAAAAATTGATTGCAGGGTTACAGGTTCAGGCTTATCATAATCATATTTACCGAACGCTTTTTGGTAAGCAACTTTTCCATCCTTAACAACCAATATTACCATACCGGGAGTTGCCTCATTTTTAATTGCATCTTCGGCTATTGAATCAATAGCATTTAATTTAATGGGATCTAATCCTGCTGTTACAGGATCCACTGCAGGCAACGTATTATTATTAAGAACAATGCCGCTACCATATTGATAATTATCGCAAACAGTAACCGGAAGTTTTCCTTTAGCAGTTATTTTTCCCTGCAACAGATCTGCTGCTGTATTTTGGGTAATACTGTCATCTTCATAACAGGCAATTAAATTTTTTGCACCGCAAAAGTTTTTTATTGCATAAGGGTTACCAAAAACAAAGGTGATGCTTTTGGTTTGTTGCTGCAGTTGTTGGACAAGAACAGTGGCAGCATTGCTGATACCAAAATTATTTTGAGGATATCTGTTATACCCGTGAATACCTACCACTACTGATTTATAACGGCTTTTTATTAATGCAAGGGTTGATAATATTCTTCCTGAATCCTGTTTATAATTAAAATAAAAAACATCGGCATTATAATCACTCTTCATTCTTCCTGCAAAAGTATTATCAGTTGTTAAACCAATGCCTACATAAACAACGTCCTTTACAGTTTTATTTTTTTGATCATTTTGTAATGGGAAGAATTGGTCATCCTGTTTATTTAAAAGTGTAATGGCATTTTCAGCAACTATTTTTTTCATGCCATTTACTTTATTGTTCAGGTCTTCTGTAAGATGATTGGTGTTGATTGGTTTTACATTTCCAGGGCCATACATATATTTTGCTGCCAAAATTTTTTTACACTTTTGATAAATATCATCCCATGTTAGTTTGTTATTATTTATTGCTTCTTTAATTTTTGCAATACTGCCGGGTACATCCGCAGGCAGGCATAACATATCATTACCGGCAATAACTGACTCTACTGCTATTTCTCCGCCCGGAAAATATTTTGCAACACCCTGCATATTTAATGCATCCGTAAAAGTTAATCCCTGGTAGCCCAATTCATTTCTTAATAAACCGGTTACATTATTTTTTGAAATAGAAGTGGCACGATTGGGTGCATTATCAATTGCAGGAATATACAAATGAGCAACCATAACGGCACCTACACCGGCTTTAAACATTTCACGAAAAGGATATAACTCAAGAGAGTCCAATTGCGCTCTTGTTTTATTTATCACTGGTAGATCAAGATGTGAATCAACCGAAACATCGCCATGGCCCGGAAAATGTTTTGCGGTTGCCATTACACCAACATCCTGCATGCCTTTCATATATTGAACGCCATATAAACCAACTTTATATTTATCTTCCCCAAAAGAGCGGTCATTAATTACAGGATTATTTGGATTATTATTAATATCAACTACCGGCGCATAATTAACCTGTATGCCTGCACGCCTGCATTGCTCCCCAACAATTTTTCCATATTGATAAATTATGGAAGCATCCTGCACAGCGCCTAACATTAGCTGATGATTTAAAGGGATCACGCTATCCATCCGCATTCCCAATCCCCATTCGGCATCAATACAAATGAGTACCGGGGTTTTTGCTATGCGCTGATAATTGTTTACAATGTTTGCCTGCTTAACCGGCGGCCCCTGGAAAAGACATACACCACCAACATTATATTTTGTGATGGCATCGTTTACTTCCTGGTCAAAATACATCACACCTTTTGCTGTTATTGAACTTCCCCGCAAAACCATTAACTGCGCAATTCTCTCATCGTTATTCAGTGTATTAAACACACTGTCTGCCCATCTTACTGCAGCAGGTGTTGTTTGATATTGACTAAATGAAACTGAAATTATAGAAAGAAAAAAAAATAAAGTAGCCGGAAATTTTTTCATGATAACTTTTAAGAAAGTTCATCACAAGTTACTCCAATTACCGGATTGAAATGTAGAAGAAGATTTAACGAATAATAGAATTTTTTTATTCCTTTATCCAGATATAAATATTGTGGGGCGCTGTTTCATCGCCTCCAAAATAGGGATATAATTTATAGCCGGTAGCTTCTAAAGTTGTGCTGGTTCTTGGCAACGAATCAATTTTTCCGTTCAGCGAAAACACATAACTTCTTGGGGTTACTTTAATGGAACAAATATTTTCTGTACCAATGGCAACTATTCCTAATTCCTTTGAGTTTCTCACGCCATCATTATATACATAGCCAAAAAGTCTTAGTGCGTTGTCACTCCAGCGCCAGCCAAATCTTGCACTAAACAAATGATGTGTTGAATTGTTATCAGAAAAACCATATAGCTTATTAATGTCAAGCTGATTGTCGGGATTTAGATTGGAATAAATCGCAGTGCTGTCGAATTTTGCAATAAAATTTAATTCAGAATACGAAGTTGAAATAAAGTTGTTACCATCACAGTAATTCTGCTCCTTGCGTATAGTGTACTTAGTAAATTGTGTTGCTGTTCGGTGAGAATTTTTAAGAAGATAAGTATTTTCTTTTGTGCACGAAAATAAAATGAATAGTAAGCCTGAAAGGCTGATAATTTTTTTCATAGGTAGCGGTAAGTTATTTTATAGTATTAATAACGCTTTAAAATTTGATAGCGTAGATAATGCTAATTTTACAGATAAAAAAAACGCAGAACAGTGCCGGATATTGTACAGTTGTTACCAGAAAATATTGCCAACCAGATTGCCGCAGGAGAAGTTATTCAACGGCCTGCCAGCGCCGTTAAAGAATTATTGGAAAATGCCGTAGATGCAGGTGCAACAGAAATAAAACTATTTGTAAATGATGCAGGTAAAGCCCTCATCCAGGTTATAGATAACGGGCATGGGATGAGTGAAACCGATGCCCGTATGTGCTTTGAGCGGCACGCTACTTCAAAAATAAAAAATATTGAAGACCTTTTTCACATTAAAACAATGGGCTTTCGTGGAGAAGCGCTTGCAAGCATTGCAGGCGTTGCCCAGGTTGAATTAAAAACAAAGAAAGCCGAAGATATTACGGGTACTTATATTGCAATTGAGAACAGTGTTGTAAAAATGCAACAACCTGTAGCGGTACAACAAGGCACTTCTATTAGTATGAAAAACTTGTTTTTTAATGTGCCTGCCCGCCGGAATTTTTTAAAAAGTAATGCATCTGAATTAAGGCATATTGTTGATGAGTTTATAAGGGTTGCCATGGCTTTTCCGGGAATATTTTTTTCTCTTACTTCCAACGGGCAGCAGGTTTTTCATTTGGAAAAAGGAACATTAAAACAACGCCTTGTTCAGATTCTTGGAAATAATTATGCCGCTAAATTGGTTAGTGTACAGGAAGAAACTGATTACATGAATATTTACGGCTTTGTGGGTAAACCCGAAACTGCTAAAAAAACAAGAGGCGACCAATATTTTTTTGTAAACAACCGCTTTATCAAAAGCGCTTATCTTAATCACGCTGTTATGAATGCTTTTAGTGATATGATCGCTAAAGACAGCTTCCCGATGTATACTTTGTTCATTGATATTGATCCTTCCCGGTTAGATATAAATGTTCATCCTACCAAACAGGAAATAAAATTTGAGGATGAAAAAATAATTTATGCATTTGTACAATCTGCCGTTAAGCATGCACTGGCACAATTTAGTGTAACCCCCACGTTGGATTTTGATCTTGATATTGCCATACAGCAATCAGATGCGGTGAGTAAACCTTTCACCGATGATAAAAGATCTGCAGCTACCTCTTCTTCTTTGTTTAAAACATTTACACAAAAACATCAGGCTCATTTTATTGAAAGCAAAAGTGACCTGAAACGCTGGGGAGCTGAGTTACAAGTTGGGAGTGAGGAGTTACAGGCAGAAACACAATCGGGATTTGATGAACATGAAAGAAAAGAAAATAGTGAATATTCTCTGCAACCCTATCAAAAAAAAGAAGATAAAAAAGCAACGGGGAATAATTTTATACAATTACATAACACCTTTATTATTGGTGAGAATAAAAATGGATTTATTGCCATACACCAGCAGAATGCTCATGAAAGAATTTTATACGAAAGATTTTTAAATGCAATAAAGGGCAAGCCCATTGCTACACAACGAAGCCTGTTTCCGGCAGCAATAGAACTTGTAACAGGGGATACCGTTTTATTAAATGAATTATTAGATGACCTTAAGTTGCTGGGTTATTTGGTTGAACCTTTTGGTAACAATACTTTTGTAATACAAGGCTCGCCTGCAGATGTAGTGCAGGGAAATGAAAAAGCAACGCTGGAAAAAATGCTGGATCAATACAAGCATTTTAGTAATGATATTAAATTCAACAAACGTGAAAAGCTCCTGCGCACACTGGCATGGCAGCAATCAGTAAAAGCGGGTACAGCATTAGATCATAAAGAAATGGAATCTCTCATCAATGATCTTTTTGAATGCGAAATGCCTAACTGCACTCCCAATGGAAAGCCCTGTTACCTGGAATTTAAAAAAGATGAACTTGATAAAATGTTTGGGAGGTAATTAATAAATTTAATTTTTTTATATAGTAAATAAATTTTTATAACCGACATTGAAACCTGAGAAGGAAGTAAATAATTTATACCTATCCGGCTTCACTCAAAAAATAATATTTTACATTATCATCGTATTTCACCTCAGCTTTCATTTGCATTTGCTTAATTATTTTTACCAAAACGGGTTGCATTTTTAAAAAATCTTTTCTACATTTACAATCAAACATATCCACTGCTTACTTCCATCTCCTTTTTTGAAAATCCATAAGCTTACTTTAATTACATAGTCTTATACAGACATTTATCCCTAACAGATGTAATTTTTTGATAAGCCTTGTTGCAGCCGTACTACAATACTTTTTTGTACGGCGTATTGTTAAAAGAGAATTTTTTTACTTGACTATCAAAAGTTTTTAAATAATAATAATATGAAACCAACTTCTATACAACAGGAAATTTTATTACTCACGGGAACTAATTTTTCATCCAGGCATTGTTATGAAAAAGATGATAACAATCAAAATCATCTTACAGAGAAAGAACAGTTGGAAGAAGCCTGTTGGAATGGCCTTTTACAGCAAATGCTTCCGGAGATTTGCGAACAACCTTATGGCAAAAAATTATACCTGTGGCAGATCACCGAAACCAATTCATTTATCGAGATTGAACTGGGTGAACTTCCGGTAGAAAAAGAAAATTATTGTTCTATAGATCCATATTCCTTTTTACCCACCTATTTTCTTTCATAAAAATGCAAATAAACTTTGCAGGTTTGGATTCCGTCAGAACATCGTCTTGCGCCGAAACTTTCGTTTGCATTTACCTGAAGAAAATTACTTTTAATTGCTGCAACTTTCATTTACCGTATAAATTTTTTACGGGTACAACATTCCAAAAACTCCCTTCTTTGATTAAAAAATAAAGAATACTTTAGTAAACTATAGCGTTAAAAATTTTTATGATAAAAAATAAAAGCGACTCTACACTTGCATTTTATGGCCGCATAGCTTTAATGCTGCAAGCTTTTATACTTACGCTTCTTATACTTTATTTAGGCAAGGTTCTTCTTATTCCTTTGTTCTTCGCTCTTCTTATTGCCATTCTTTTATACCCACTTACGCAATTTTTTGAAAGAAGATTGAAAAGAAATTTTGCGGCAGTTTTATCGGTTTTGATATTTCTCGTATTTGTCGGGAGCATTGTTTTCTTTTTTATAAAAGAGCTGTTCCTTTTTGTGAAAGACCTGCCGAAAGCACAAACAAAGTTTTTGCAAATAGCGCAAAACCTGCAGGATTGGGTTACATTAAAATTTAATGTAGATGCCACGCAGCAAATGGATTATCTCCGTAAATCAGCCGGCAGCCTGTCTTCGGGTTTCATCTCTTCAGTAGGTACTACTTTTATAAGTGTGATAGAGTTTGTTGTGCTGTTTATATTTTTCCTGATCTTTACTTTCTTCATACTGGTACACCGCAAATTATTTAAAAATTTTATCCTTGCATTTTTTGACGCATCAAGTAAACAAAAAGTGAATGATGTAATTACAAGCACACGGGCTATGATGAATAATTATGTGGTAGGGCTGTTAACTGAAATGGCTATACTCTTTACATTGATATTAATTATCCTGCTTATACTGGGTGTTAAGTTCGCCCTGCTTATTGCTGTAATTGCTGCCGTGCTAAACATTATTCCTTACCTGGGAATATATATTGCTGCTGCTTTTGGAATGCTGATAGCGGTAACCAACGGAAGCGGCAATCTCGCCATTGAAGTAGGTATTAGTTTTATTATTGTTCATTTTGTTGATGCCAATATTTTAATGCCGCATATTGTTGGCGGCAGAGTAAAGATAAATCCATTTATTACCATCGTTGCTGTATTTATGGGCAGGCTGATATGGGGTGTTCCCGGCATGTTCCTTTTTATTCCTTTAACCGCTATCATCCGCATCATTAGTGAGAATGTGAATGAACTTAAGCCATGGTCAATTTTAATTGGAGAAGAAAAATAATTGGGACTGTGTGTATTTGAAATACTGTTGGGCAGTGGTAGCGGCTTTGCGTTACAAGCTGTCCTGTGGGCAGGCTTTTCACTTCAATCCGCCAGCCGGTGGGGTGATAAAACATTTTTGACACTTGTATTAAGATGCGGACAACAACCTGATAGTCCAAGTATACCTAAACGAAAAAAATCAATCTTAGAAAGATATAACTTCATGCCATGAAAATAGAGCGACAACTTCAGGGCACACTGAACACTGTTTTTACTGAACTCATCTTCTACTATGGTCGGTGTCCTCACCGACCACTAACTTCAATTTAAAGATCATTCATATAATGAGTAAGTATTTTAAACTCATCTTCCTGCCTTTCATAAAAGACTGCAGAAGAATATCTATACTCTTCAGGGGAATTGCATAATTTCCAATGCTCCTGAAGTGGGTTGTAATGCGTGTAGTCTAATTTTTGCAAAGCCATTTCCCTATTGAGTATTCTGATAGTTAAAGGATCCCGAAGCCAAAAATTATATTCCCTGTCCGAAGCGCCTACAAAAAATTGCTTTAGTTCTTCAGGATTTTCCTTTTGTAATTTTATTTTGAATTGGTGAGACGTAAATTTCTCAAAACTTTTTTTGGGAAATTCTTTTCCGTTCATTTTTAATTGGTTCCATAAAAGATGCAAATGATTAGGCATAATTACATACCCATAAATATGGATCAACTCTTTATTACAAAGCCATTACAAACTTTCAATGATAATGTTTTTATAATCATCAGTTTTTAGAAGATGTATCCAATTCTTAATTGTTATTGTCCAGAAATATGGATGGTTTAGTTCGGTATACGAATTACGATGTCCTGTATAGTTGAAATGTTCCGGCATTGGTTAATTGAGATGTAAATATAATCTATGCGTTTTGGTCGGTGAGGACACCGACCATGGAGAAGGATGCTGCTGGGTTTGCGGGGAGTAAAACGTATGCTATAACTTTCTTCATCTATTGAATTACGGATACTGTCTATCCATCCAAAACACAGTGCCTCATTTACTGACTGTGACCAAGTGATAGATGGTTTGCCTGTTGCCACGGGTTCATCGGAAATAAATTTCCCGTTTCGCCATTCAATGGTACATTGGTATTTTTCTGTGCTTATGGTTCCATGAAGTGGCTTATCCAATTTATAATGCATGGTAAATTATTTTCACCATTAAGCTACGATTTTTTATAAAGGGAACAGGGCAAAATATTCACTAATTATGCAATGTCTTCGCCTTCTGACTCCCATGTTAATGGGTAGCAACTGCACAAACCAATCGTGGACCAACTATTGCCTCACAAGGATATACATATATTAACGTATCCCCTAAACCCATCTCTGCATTTTTTCGGTATATAGTATAATACATATTTATAAACACCTGTTCACCCTGTTAAAACAAAATTATAATGCCATTTATTACAGCCGTTGCAACTATTGATCTTCCCAATAAAATTAAACAGACCGAAGTAAAGGAACATGCCCGGGGTTTGTTTGCTGAAAATTTTCCTCAGGTTGACAGGCTCATACACGCCTTTGACAATACAGAAATTGTAACCCGTAATTTTTGTAAACCCATGAATTATTATTCCAAACCCAACACCTTTGAAGAGCGAAACAATGAATATATCAGCAATGCTTTGGAATATTCTGCAGAGGCCATTGAAGATTGTATTGTAAAAGCCGGTATAAATAAAGAGGATATAACCGATATAATTTTTGTATCAACCTCCGGCCTTGCTACGCCGAGTATGGATGCGCTCATCATTAATAAACTTCGGCTTGATCCACATATCAACCGCATCCCTGTTTGGGGTTTGGGTTGTGGTGGCGGTGTATCAGGTATGGCTAAAGCAAACACCCTGGCAAAAGCAAATCCCGATGCTGTGGTATTGCTGATAGCTGTAGAATTATGTTCACTAACGCTTATTAAAACTGATTACAGTAAAAGTAATTTTATCGGTTCCAGTTTATTCTCTGACGGGATCGCTGCCTGCATTATCAAAGGTGATAATCATGTATCTGATAAACAAATAACTTATAAAGCAGCAAGCAGCAAACTATATTATGATTCTCTTGAAGTAATGGGTTGGGATTTTCAGGATACGGGTTTTAAAGTTTTATTCTCTAAAGACATTCCCACATTTATTAATGAACATATTAAAGAAGATATAGTAACCTTTTTGGCAAAACAGGGTCTGGGATTAAAAGATATAAAGAATTTTATTTTTCACCCCGGCGGAAAAAAAGTGTTAGACGCTTATAAAGATGCGCTAAAGGTTGAAGGTGATTTTCTTAAGAATACCCGTGAGGTAATGAATGCCAATGGCAACATGAGCAGTGTTACGGTTTTGTACGTACTGGAAAAATTTATGAATGATGGATATCAAGATGGTTACGGGTTAATGCTGGCAATGGGCCCCGGTTTTAGCAGTGAAATGGTTTTGCTTACAATGAAAAAGAAATAAGATGTATTTTATCCTCTTTACCGCATTTATAATTTTTCTTCGTTTGCTTGAATTGGCAGTTGCCAATAAAAATGAGAAATGGGTACGGGCACAGGGAGGGGTGGAATACGGACAAAAACATTATCCTTATATCGTTCTGCTGCATACGCTTTTTATTGCTTCGATGATAGTGGAATACATCTTCAAAGGCGGTGCCTTTAATTACAGTTTACTTTTTATTTTTTTATTGCTCGTCATTTTTAAAGTGTGGGTAATAGTATCCCTTGGAAAATTTTGGAACACAAAAATATTACGGGTTCCCGGTTCAGCATTTATAAAAAAGGGGCCTTACAAATTTTTTAAGCATCCCAATTACTTCGTTGTTATCTGCGAGATAATTATAATACCCATGGTTTTTAACCTTTACTTTACTGCAATAATCTTTACTATATTAAATGCTTTAATGCTAACCGTGAGAATAAGGGAAGAGGAAAAAGTTTGGGCGATGTAGCTTTGTAAATTGTTAGAAGCAGCTGGTGTAAATTGTTATTTAAATGTTTGTTACACACTAATCCTTCTATCTCTTGCTATCATCTTCCACTCTTCTGTTACTTTATAATTTTGTACAACATTAGCACGCTCATACAATGCGCAGGTGGGGCAAATGTGTACAGGCAATCCATACAAAATATCACCGGCTTTATACCCATGACCCGCTTCCACTTCTACCACCAAATGCTCTTCACTATGACTTACAAATTTTACATCGGGTGCATTTAAAAAATAAACACGTTTGCTCAATTCATTTTCTGCAGATATGGATTTATGCCCAAGATCAAGACACAACTTTGTTTCACCGGGCAACGAGATGATTCGTGTGATAACCAAAGCGGCTGTAACAAAATGTTGTTCCGTATAGCGCTGGTAAGTTTTGTCCCAATAAATAAAAGTTCCGGGGCTGCACTCCACCCGATAGCTATCGGGTTCTTTTCTTTTTGCATGAATAGGAAAAGTGGGTGAGCCGCCTGCAATTATTATAGGCTTGCCGAAACCTCTTTGCATCATTTGCTTCTGCATTTCTGTAACAGCTTTAAAAGCTTCGTTACATTCAATGGTTCGTTGCTCAAGATCTGTTGTACGTATGTGCCCGTCGTATGCATGCAAACCTTCGGGTTGTATGCCTTTTGTGTTTGCACATATTGTGTATAGTTGTATGGCTTCACTGCCGGGTGCAATGCCGGTGCGGTTCATTCCAATGTTCAGGTCAATGTACACAAGGATCTCAATATTATTTTCTTCGGCACCTTCTGCCATATTTTTTGCTGAATCAATGTTATCTACAAGGCAGGAAAATTTTGTTGCCGGATATTTTTTTATGAGTGTTATAAATCGTTTGAGCTTTGGACCGATGGGTTGATAGGCCAACAGTACATCGGGTGCATTTATCATAGCAAGCATTTCTGCTTCGGCTATGGTTGCGCATTTAAATTTATTAATGCCTGCATCCATCATCAGTTGGGCAGCTTCTTTTGTCTTGTGTGTTTTTACATGCGGACGTAAGTTGCTTACATCACCCACCATTGATATTGCTGTGTTGATGTTTTGTATTACCCTGTCTTTATAGATCACTAATGCGGGTGAATCTATAGTGCTAATGTTGGTGATGTGATACCATTCTTTCATAAGTAAAAGCCCTCTCTAAATCTCCCCTTCAAGGGGCGACTTGCTAAAGCACAAAGTCATCTCTGCTGATAGGGATATTTTTTTGAAATGTAAAATACTAAAGTTAAGTATATTGCTGATGACTGGCCTCCCTCTCTACAGGAGAAGGAATGAGGATGAAGCCTCATTTACCGGGTTGATAAAAATTTTCGGTAATACAAAAAGGGTTAACTATCTTACTTATTACAGTTATTGCTCTTTAATCGCTCCGTACATTTATTCATGTAAATTAAAACGCTCATCATGAAACAAACACTTTCAATTTTAATTATGTCAGCTATTCTTTCTTCCTGTGGCAATAGTGATCAAAGCAAGGCTATAGAACAGGCAAAGCAGGTTCAGTCCGAAATAAAAAAAATACGTTCCGGAACAATAGCCACAAAAGAAGATGGCTGGAGCATGAAAGCTAAAATAAATGGTAAAGATTGGGTAGCTGCTTCTATCATGTCGCCTGATGCAGCCGGCAGAATAATAGGTTATTATAATGACGAATATATTGGACTTCCTTATGATAGAAGATATTTTGTAGTTGGCAAAAAAATTACGTTTGGCGAAAACAATGCGGTTGACCTTGCCACAAATGATGACGTGGGTATGTGGGGTGGCAGAAAAGGTGAAATGGAAATTACAAAAGTGGATGATAACTGGGCAGAAGGGAAATTCTTTTTTACAGGAAGCACCAGCAGTTCTAATAAAACAGTAGAAGTTACCGAGGGTTTTTTTCGCATATCACTTGCAAAACCTCAACATTAAATTTCATTCATAAAGATGTTATGAAAAGCATTTTTTGCATAGATGCACCATGTTTCCAATAATCCTTAAAAATTATAGGTTAAACAATTTAATAAAAATATATATCATGAAACAAACACTTTCAATTTTAATTATATCAGCCATTCTTTCTTCCTGTGGCAATAGTGATCAAAGCAAAGCTATAGAACAGGCAAAGCAGGTTCAAAATATTGTAAAACAAAATACGCCCGGCTTAATACCCACCTCTGAAGCCGGCTATTTTATGAAGGCTAAAATAAACGGTAAAGACTGGGTTGCTACTGCTATGATACCAAATGACAACAGCAATCAAAGAAATGTGTACGGTGAAAAGGATGGTGAGAGAATTACTTTTGATGTTTGGATGAAAGGAGCAGAAGCGGGGAAAAAAAGTGAATTTAAGGAAGGCAATAGCGCTGCCTATCTCCCTAATAATGACGAAGGAATGTGGGACGGCCTGAAAGGGGAAATGGAAATTACAAAGGTGGCAGATAACTGGGTAGAAGGCAAATTCTTTTTCACAGCAACCAAAGAGGGGTCAGGCAATATTGAGGTTACAGATGGGTTTTTTCGTATTCCTCAATGGAAAAATAAATAAATATTTATTTAAAAAAATTATGAAAAGCATTTTTTGCAATAATGTTTGATGATTCAATAATCCTATAAACAGGTTCAAACAATTTAATAGGCACATACATTATGAAACAGACAGTTTTCACTTTAGGTGCTTCACTAATCATCGCCACTATGCTGGTTTCCTGTAGCAATGGAAATGGAAGTAAGGTTCTGGATTACAGAGACAAAATACGTTACGGAACTATAGAAACAAAGGAAGGTGGCTGGAGTATGAAAGCCAAAATAGATGGAAAAGACTGGAGAGCTACTTCTATCATGCAGCCAGATGCAGCGGGCAGAATAATAGGTTATTATTTTAACAGGGAATACATTGGGCTTCCCTATGACAGAAGAGATATGGTTGTTGGCAAAAAAATTAAGTTCAGTGAAAACAATGCTGTTGACTTATCAATAAATGATGATGTGGACCTATGGGCTGGCAGAAAAGGTGAAATGGAAATTACAAAAGTTGATAAAAATTGGGCAGAAGGTACATTCTTTTTTACAGCGGGTACGAGCTCCTCTGATAAAACAGTAGAAGTTACCGATGGTTTTTTTAGAATATCTGTTGCTAAACCTCAACAATAAATCTTAAATTAATAAAAAAATGTTATGAAAGTATTATTTGTTTCTCTGTTATCTTTTTTACTCGTGTATAAAAGTGATGCGCAAATATTTAAAAAGATAGGTCAAAAATTAAAAGATGATGCAGATTGGCGGATAAGACACAAGGCAGACGAGCAAATTAATAAAGGATTTGATAGCCTGCTGACACTGCCAAAAAAAATAAAAGATAAAAAAAAATTAAAAAAGGATAATACCGAAGAGCCTGCTCCTCAAAATCAGAATACTAACAATACTGCTCCAAAAAATAAAGATGAAAACCCATCAAATTTAAAAACAACCGCATCCGAAGAAAATGACATGGCCCCTAAAGACGGTTACATCACTCTTGTATTATCTGCTACTACTGTGTTTGCAGGGGGCACTGTTTCAATAAGCGGCGAAAGCATAAAATATAAAAACTACAACCAGGTAGAAGTAACGGTTAGCGGTCCTTCTACAAAAGATATTAAGTCTATCCCCTTAAATTCAGATGGAAAATTTACAACAGTATGGTTTGCTTCTGATAAAGCAGGAGAGTTTACAGTAACAGCAAAAGGCAGCGATAAAAAATCAACACAGTCGGCTAAATTCACCGTTTATGAATTGCCCAGGTTGGAAAATTGGTGCGATGGAAACATTACTGTAACCAATAAAGCGTATGATAAATTAAAAGATGCAGTGGAACAGGTTAGCGGCGGCATCGGATCAAAAGATAAGGCAGAACTGGAGAAAAAATTGGGTGATGTAAAAGAAAAAGTAGATGAGCTTTTAAAATTATTTAAAGATCTTAATACGGCCGGAAAAGAAATTGCTCATCTTGCCAAATCCGGTAAAAATCTTTCACCAAATCTTGCAGGTAATTTATCGGAGCTCAATAATAAACTGGCAGAACAGCGAAAAAAAATGGAGCAGATAGAAGAGTACAGCAATCATAAGCCCGCAGATAATACTGTTTGCGAATACCTGGTGTTGGTAAACGAAGCCTGTGCCGCCTTTTCGGTTTATACAAACATAGAATGCTTTGCCATAAAAGGGATAATAAAAAATATTACATTAGATAAAGTGGTACCTAAGGCTACCAGTATAGTAAATGAAAAAGCGAAAGGACTATCAGAACCAAACGACTTTGCTTTGAAAGAGCCAGCAAAAATCTTTTCTACATCCTTGCTTGATGCTGAATCTTTAACTACCAAATTAGGTACTGCAAGTTTTGCTGGGGATATAGTACAATTTGCTACAGATTTTTTAATGAAAAAATATTGTGGCGTTTTTAAAGGAACCTTAAAGCACGATTACACGGTTGAATTCAGGAACAGCTCAGGGCAAAACTGGTGGACTTATGGAGTGGAAATGAAAGCTGTATTGGCTTTACGGTATCCAAAAGAAAAAAGCAAGGGTAACATTATTAAGATGAAAGGCAACCTTGAAGGTAATGCAACAAAATTTAGTTTTTTTGAAGACATAGATAAAGAAGAAAGCTTTCACGAAGGCAGTAAAGGCAAAATTGAAGTAATCCCCATCAAAACATTTATTCCGTATTCTGTATCCGTTGCTACCAGTGAACGGGATGTTTTGGGTTTTGGCGCTATTGCAAGAGGGCTGGCCACGCCTGCTTATTTCAACATCCCTGTAGATGCAGAATATAATGTAGATGATAATAAAATAAAAATATTTTTAAACGCACCCATCATAGATTTTTCGCCGGCTGTTTGCACCCAGTTTGTTTTTCTTTTGGTAGGCGGCGATCTGTTTCCTTATATAAAACGAATGAGCTTTCCTATCCATAAAGTGTTCCGTACGTTAGGTTCTGTGGTAAGAGACCATAATGAATTTACTGTGGATAAAGATTCTAAAGGCAACTTAAGCTTTTCAGGCAAAGCCAATAAGCATTTGGGCGATAAAAAGAGCACGATAGAACACGATCTTAACTTTAGTATCACTGCAAAAAAAGAATAGAAGAAAAATTTTTTAGACCCGAACCGCATCGTTAGATAAAGCTTTTATTGCTTCTTCGTCACTTTATATAATTTTCTTTCTGTTATATAACCATTATACGAAATAGAGCTGCGGTCATTGCTGGTTATAGTAAGAGAAGCAGAAGCATTATCAAATATTCTAAGATATAATTCCTGCAGATATTTTTGCTCTTTTGGTTTTATAGAAATGTTCCATCCTTTTTTAGCAGGCGTTGTTGTGTTTGAAAATTTTGTAGAGATAAAATCAAAGTCAACATCTGCAGGGCTAATTGGCGCTATATACCCGCGACCAAAAAACGGCAGGTAACTTATTATCGAATCTTTTGATACCGATATTTGAAACCCAAAACTTAAATTTCTGCTTCTTACACCAATTGCATTTACATATCGTGGAATAAAAACAAAATTCTGCGACTCTATCATGTTCTTAACTGTAGTACTATCCGTAACCTGATCAGTTTTTATATTGCGTGTATTTGCACAACCAACAATTGCTGCTATGCAAATCCCTGATAAATACCTGAGAATTTTTTTAAGATTTATTGTTGGCGGCATAGTTGTATTTGCAATACAAGTTTTATGCCTTGTATTATTAAACAATTCAATTTCTTCTCGCTAACACAACTGTATTCTTAAATTGTTTCTTCTTTCCGTCAGTATTAAATATTTCTGTATAGATTATATAAATACCCTGCGAAAGTTTTTGTTGTTTTTCTCCAAGCCCATCCCAAATGTAACTGCCTTTAATTCCACTCAAAGCATTTTTTTGCAGATAACGTACAGGTCTGCCTGAAGCATCGAAGATGGTAATGTTGGCAACATAACCGGGAGAAGGAAAACTATAATTGACAGTAGCAAAATCATCCATCCCGTCATTATCCGGAGAAAAAATTTCAGGTGTAACTGTAATCTCTCCCTGCACCTGCTGATCAATTCTGAATTGAGAATTCTTATAACCCGGCGTTCCATATCCCACTGAAGTTGCGGCAGAATGAAAATTACTTTGAACAGAAGAAGCATTGTAATTTATCCTTTCCAGCGAAACGCCTTCAGTATTTGCTATCAATGCAAAATGCCATTTATCAGAATACGTAACTTCATCAACAATTTTTCCCTGCCCATTTAAAATAATAACATCTCCCTTATCGTCAGAAAATGAAGGCATATTGCTTACCTGTATAAATGCATCAGGATTGGTGGTTACATATTGTTGCATTACAATTTGCGGGTCTTCGGTTATTACTAAAAAATCTGTCGGAAAAAGTAAAATACTTTCTGTGATTAACTGATGTATGCTGCTGATAACATTTGTGCTGTTACGGCTAGCAATGTAGAGTTGTTTTGCATCAATAATTTTTTGTGAGCGGTTATAGATCTCTACATAATCCACTCCATTGGAATTTGGATTAAATAAAATTTCATTGATAACAATATCAAAACTATCTGCAACAGATGATAGTCCAACACGAGTTGTATTTTTTGAGGCAATCACATTTCCTGCGCAATCCGTTACACCATTTGCTGTAATGGTGTAAACTTTATTAACAGCCAGCGGAGTATTTAATTTAAGATTTACATGGTCAAAAACAGGAGCAACAGTTATGGCAGATTGAGGAACACCTATACCATCACTTATGCTATAACTTACGGCAGCAGCACCTTTCAGGCTATCCAGCGGTTCATCAAAAATCAGCGTGATATTTAAATTATCAACAGCAAATGCCCGCAATAATTTAGGTGAAATTTTATCTGTATTAGCTGCATCTACAGAGTTTTTCTTACCAGGTGTTCCGCCTTTTGTATCAACACTTGCTTTCCAGTTAGAGAAACCGCTGCATGGGTTTTTAGTATCTATCATTTCCAAAGTCCATCCGCCATCTTTTTTTAATTCGTTTTGATACCAACTGATATTATAAGCAACTGCATGAATTACTTTTCCCTGTGTGGAGATAAGAGATACCTGGTCTCCATTATTATCAAGAGAAGGAAAACTGGTAACTGAAATTGTTGAACCAAATGCTGACATTGCGGTAAACGCAGATGAGGTGCAAATAATTACAAAACTATCCGGCTTTAAAACATAGGAAGGCATCGCCCCGCTTTGGCCCGTGAGATCACTAATTCTAAACCCCTGTAAATTAATTGCAACAGCAGATGTGTTCTTTAATTCTATCCATTCGTTATTTGGTAACCCAACCTGTGGGGTAGGGTCAGCCATTATTTCATCAATTACAATATCGTAGCGGTTGGCAATCTGGCAAAAAACAGTAACAGGAAACAGGAAGATAATTAAAACAGCAATTGTTTTTAAACTCACGTGATTAACAATTATATTTGTACGTACAAAATATTATATGAGTACCAAGTTAACATTAAATATTGATGAAAATGTTGTGCTTAGGGCAAAAAAGTATGCTCTTCAAAACAAAATAAGTGTTTCTAAAATGGTTGAGAAATATCTTGATAAAATTTCACAGGAGCATACCAAAAAAACTTCTAAAATATCTCCATTAATTGAATGGATCACCTCTTCCGACAATAAAGTGATTGTTTCTAAAAATGAGCTTTTGCAGGAACTTATCAAACTAAACCGGAAGTGATAAAATACAGAAAAATATTTTTAGATGCCAATGTTGTATTTGATTTGTTTGATAAAAAAACAACTGAAATAAACAGAACTTATGCAAAACTAATCTTGCAGCAAATAGTAGAAAAAAATTATACAGGTTATATTTCACCTATATCTTTTTTACTAACAAATTATTTTATTCTTAAACAAAACACATCAGAAAAGGAAGCACTAAAAAAAATACAGGCATTGGAAAAGATTATAAAAATAACAGCGATTAATCAGCAGATCGTAAAAAAGGCATTGTATTCGCATTTACATGATTTTGAAGATGCTCTTCAATATTACTCTGCCGAGGCCGAACCCGTTGATGTTATTATTACCAGAGATGCGCATGGTTTTTATAAAACCAGTTTGCCAATAATATCACCTTCTGAATTTTTACAAAATATAATTTAAATGAAAGTAGCAGTAGTTGGCGCAACGGGATTAGTGGGCAGCAAAATGTTGCAGATACTGGAAGAAAGAAATTTTCCGGTTACAGAGTTATTTCCGGTTGCATCAGAAAAGTCAATAGGTAAACAAATAGAATTTAAAGGAAAAAAATATAGTATCATTTCTGCTGAAGATGCTATTGCAGCAAAGCCTCAACTGGCATTGTTTTCAGCAGGCGGCAGCACATCACTTGATCTTGCGCCAAAATTTGCAGCGGCAGGAATAACTGTTATTGATAATTCTTCAGCCTGGCGAATGGACCCTACAAAAAAATTAGTTGTGCCTGAAGTGAATGCCAATGTTCTTACCAAAGAAGATAAAATAATTGCCAACCCAAACTGTTCAACCATACAAATGGTATTGGTTTTAAATCCACTTCATAAAAAATATAAAATAAAAAGAGTGGTTGTATCCACTTACCAAAGTGTAACCGGTACTGGTGTAAAAGCTGTAACCCAACTAAACAATGAGAGAAATAATGTGGAAGGTGAGATGGCTTATAAATATAAAATAGATAAAAATGCCATTCCGCATATTGATGTTTTTTTGAAAAATGGTTATACCAAAGAAGAGATGAAGATGGTGAAAGAAACCAATAAGATCATCGGTGATGATTCAATAAAAGTAACGGCAACCTGTGTTCGCATACCTGTAATAGGCGGCCACAGTGAAAGTGTGAATATTGAATTTGAAAATGATTTTGATATTAAGGAAGTAAAAGAAATTCTTAGTAACTCCGATGGTATTGTTGTTCAGGATGATCTGGACAATTTCATTTATCCCATGCCAATAACTGCGCATGAAAAAGATGAAACATTTGTTGGCAGAATTCGCCGTGATGAAACGCAACCAAATACTTTAAACTGCTGGATAGTTAGTGATAATCTTCGCAAGGGTGCGGCAACAAATGCGATTCAGATTGCAGAATACTTGTTGGAAAAGAATTTATTTTAACTAATTAATCGTCCAGGTTTCTCTTCCTCTCAACAATTTATCAAGATCACCTTTTCCTTTGGTGGCAATCGTTTCATCAATCTGCATCGTCATTGTATCTTCATAACAGGCTCTTTCGTTTTGATAGAAAACACCAAAGGGTCTTGGGAAATGTCCTTCAATTCTTGGATCATCAAACATGCGTGAAAGTATCTGTGCTTTGTAAAAATCTTTATCATCATGTATCCACAGATCATCAGCACTAACTCCATTGCTTATCTCAACAACAACAGGTTTTAATCCGTCTAATTTTATTCCTTTATTTTTTGTTGCACCGAAAACCAGAGGCTGTCCCTGCTCAAGAAATAAAGCTTCTTCCGGCTTAGATGATTTTTCTGTGAATATTTCAAAAGCGCCATCATTAAAAATATTGCAGTTCTGGTATATCTCTAAAAAAGAACAGCCTTTATGTTCCTGGGCTCTCAAAATCATTGCCTGCAAATGTTTTGTATCCCTGTCCATACTTCTTGCAACAAAGCTTGCATCTGCGCCCATTGCCAACGCAGCGGGATTAAAAGGATGATCAATACTTCCAAATGGTGTACTCTTTGTTACTTTATTTTCTCTTGACGTGGGAGAATATTGCCCTTTGGTTAAACCATATATCTCATTATTAAAAAGCAAAATGTTCACATCAAAATTTCTTCTTAATAAATGAATCGTGTGGTTACCGCCAATGCTTAAACCATCGCCATCACCGGTTACTATCCATACACTAAGTTCCGGCCTGCTTGCTTTTAATCCACTGGCAATTGCTGTTGCCCGTCCGTGAATGCTGTGCATTCCATACGTGTTCATGTAATAAGGAAAGCGGCTACTGCAGCCAATACCCGATATAATTACAATGTTCTCTCTTGGTATACCAAGGCCGGGCATAATTTTTTGTACCTGTGCAAGGATAGAATAGTCTCCGCAACCGGGGCACCATCTTACTTCCTGGTCAGTTGAAAAATCTTTTGCCGTTAATGCAGGTTTTATAGGTGTGACAGTTTCACTCATTGATGTTATAAATTTCACCTTAAAGTTACATCAGTAAGATGGTAAAATTTAGTAAAATTATTATTTAGATAATCTTCTAAAAACAATACTTCCCTTCTGAAATCAACTTATCCGCAATTCTTCTTCTTGCATCTTTACTGTTAAATGGCTCTGTTTTGGTGAACATGATAGTGACTAAAATTTTGTGGTAACTTTAATAACTCATGACAACGGAAGAAATCAGAGAAAAAATAGAATACTTGAAAGTTTTACTCAAAGCCAGAGAGAATACAAATTGGCAAGGTTTTACAGAAAAAGAAAAGGAAGAGTACCTAAATGAGGTGCTTGATTTAATTAACGAACTATTAGAAACATTAAATGACTTAGAAAATGAATAAAAATGAATTAAATGAACAGGCAGCGAAATACCACTTAATGTCTAAAAAAGAAAAGGAATTATTTATTCTAAAACAAAAGGACAGAATTAAAACTCTTTCCACGCAAGAAAATAAAGAAGAACTGAAAAGTATTAAAAGTATTCTTGTTGATCTGAAAAAAGAAACCGAAAAGCTTAAGCAGCTTCAGTAACTTCACAACTCTCTCCGTTTGGAGAAGGATAAAGACTCTGCGTATTAAAAGTTATAGAGGTGGAGGTTAAGACTACCAGCAATACTTTCCTTCTGCAATCAGCTTATCAGCAATTCTTCTTCTTGCATCTTTGCTGTTAAAGGGATCTGCCTTTGTAAAACGCTTTAGTCCAAGCAACATCATTCTTTGCTCATCACCTGTGGCAAAGGCATTGATAGCTTCCTTACCCGATTTGTTTACTTTATCAATTGCATCATTTAGATAACAATGCATGATATCAATTTGATTTTGTGATGATGCTTCACCATTCTTGTCACTCATTTTCATTACTCTTAATAATAAACCTTCTGCAACAAAAGCCTCTATCATCATGTCTGCAATATTCATTAATATCTCCTGCTCGTTTTGCAGATTCGTCATTAGCTTTTGTACTGCGGCACCGGCTGTCATTAATATTGCTTTCTTCAAATTAACTATTGCTTTTCTTTCATTGGCAAAAGAATCTTCATCATCATTTCCAACTTCCGGAATACTCATTAATTCTTTTTGAACATTCATTGCAGGGCCCATCAGGTCAAGTTTTCCCTTCATCGCACGTTTTAATATCATATCAACAGTAAGCAAGCGGTTTATCTCATTTGTTCCTTCATAAATGCGGTTTATGCGGCTATCCCTGTATGCTTTGCTTATTAAATATTCATCACTGTATCCATTACCGCCATGTATCTGCACACCTTCGTCAACTGTATAATCAAGCACTTCACTTCCATGAACTTTTAGCATTGCACATTCAATTGCAAATTCTTCTGCAGCGCCAAGAAGCGCTTCATTAAAGGGTTTACCGGCAGTTAGTAATTCGTGTTCTTTTTCATCTATCCATTTTGCAGTGCGGTACAATGCGCTTTCATCTGCATAGATTTTTATTGCCATTTCGGCTATCTTATGTTTTATTGCACCGAATGTAGAAATGGGAGTTTTAAATTGTTCCCTTGTGTTTGCATATTCAATTGAATCGGACAAGGCCATTTTAGAACCGCCTATAGCTGCGGAGCCTAATTTTAATCTTCCGATATTTAAAATATTAAAGGCGATGATGTGGCCTTTGCCAATCTCTCCCAAAACATTTTCTACAGGTACTTTACAATCCTGAAAATACAATTGAACAGTTGACGATCCTTTAATTCCCATTTTATGTTCTTCCGGTCCCTGGGTAAAACCTTCCATTCCTCTCTCCATAATAAATGCTGTGAATTTATCTCCATCTATTTTTGCGAACACAGTGTAAACATCTGCGAAGCCTCCATTTGTTATCCAGCATTTTTGTCCGTTCAACAAATAATGTTTTCCATCAGCAGAAAGGGTAGCTGTTGTTTTTGCGCCCAGGGCATCACTGCCGCTATTGGGTTCTGTTAATCCATAGCTTCCTTTCCATTCTCCTGAAGCAAGTTTTGGAATATATTTTTTCTTTTGCTCTTCTGTTCCAAAATATAATATGGGTAATGTACCAATACCTGCATGAGCGCTCATTGCTACGCTGAATGAATATCCTCCCCCAAGACCTTCACTAACTAATGTAGAGGTAACAAAATCTTTCCCCAACCCTCCTAATTCTTCGGGTACTGAAGCTCCCAGCAAACCCTGTTCACCAGCCTTTTCCATTAAAGACGGCATAAGCCCCGGCTCCATTTTATCTATCCTGTCTACAACAGGAATTACTTCTGTTTTTAAAAATTGTAAGCACATATCACGAACCATAATTTGCTCCTCGGTATAATCTTCCGGAGTAAAAGTTTCGAAAGCATTGCTTTCTTTAATAAGCCATTCTCCTCCTTTAAGCAATGTGTTTGTTTTTGTAGTATCCATAAAATAAATTTTTAATTAATGATTCTAAGGTTTCAGGAGATTTAGAGGGTTTTTAAATTTTCATAAACTGTATGTAAAACTTCTTTGGCAATTTCTATCTGTCCGTTTGTTACACCGGTTAAAGCTTCATTCAACGTTTGGTTTGCCACTTCCATCGATTTTTCCTGTAACTGGATTGCTTCTTTAGTTAAATAAATAAGATTGATCCTTCTGTCATCTTTTGAAGGAACTCTTTTTACCAATTTTAATTTCTCAAGATTATCTACCAGCCTTGTAATGCTTGGCTTATCACGAAAAGTTGCATCCCCCAATTGCTGCTGGCTTTGCCCTTCTTCCTTCCATAAATGATATAAAATACTCCATTGTTCAATCGTAATATCCAAACCAGACTGCTTAAAATTTTTCTGCAGTCTTCTTGCAATGGCAGTGGAAGCCTTACCGGTGATAAAACTATAAAGTTCTCCTTTTTTAAATTGGTTGTTTGGCATATAGTTGTTTATGCAACTACATAAAGATAATATTTTGTTTGAATTGTAAAAATTTATTTTTGTTAAGAATGACCGTTATAACAGTTACCATATTTCTTTTTGTTATTTATGCCTGCCTCATTATTTACTATCGCCAAAGCTGGATGCAAATTCCAACTGGCCATTGGCAGCAGGCCATTGGCAACAGGCCATTGGTAACTATTTCAGTTATTATCCCTGCAAGAAATGAGGAAGAAAATATACAGGCTTGCCTTGAATCAGTTATTGCTCAAACTTACCCCGAAAACTTATTTGAAGTAATTGTAATTGATGATTTTTCTAATGACCAGACAGCCAAAATTGTAAACTCATTTGCTGAAAAAAATGTTTCACTACTTTCTTTAAAGGATTCCATAGAAGGAGAAAAAATAAATTCTTATAAAAAGAAAGCAATTGAGATGGCAATATCAAAAGCAAAAGGAGAATTGATAGTTACTACTGATGCAGATTGCATTGTTCCCAATTTATGGCTGCAAACAATCGCTTCTTTTTATAAGGAAAATAACCCTGTTTTTATTGCAGCACCGGTATCTTATTATGGAGAAAATAATTTTTTAAAAATATTCCAGTCTCTCGACTTTATGACCTTGCAGGGTATTACGGGTGCATCGGTTTATAAAAAATTTCACAGCATGTGCAATGGGGCAAATCTTACTTATGAAAAAAAAATCTTTTTAGAAGTTGGCGGTTTTAAAGGGATAGACAATATCGCCAGCGGAGACGATATGCTGCTGATGCATAAAATATCTGCAGGTTATCCTGACAAAGTTTTATTTTTAAAGTCCCCTGATGCCATTGTGAAAACAAAGCCAGCCAAGACACTGAAAGAATTTCTTAATCAAAGAATACGGTGGGCAAGCAAGGCAGACAAATACACTGATAAAAGGGTTACGGCTGTATTAGTATTGGTTTACCTATTTAATTTTTGGATTTTATTTCTCGGTATTATTTCTGTTTTTTATTCTTACCTATTCTTTTGGTTTATAGGAGTGATTATTGGAAAAACTATAGTTGAATTATTTTTTCTTTACCCTGTTGCCAGATTTTTTAAAAAGGAAAAACTTTTGTGGTGGTTTCCGTTAGCACAGCCCTTTCACATATTGTACACTATCGTTGCCGGATGGCTTGGTAAATTTGGCTCTTATAAATGGAAGGAAAGAAAAGTGAAATGATTAAATTGTCTATTTGTAAATTGTCTTAATAAATAATGAGCAAACTTACTCACCCGTCATTCTCATTTTCTCAAAACGCATGGCGGCGTTTAAAAAAGAATAAAGGTGCAATGTTTGGATTAGTGATAATTTTTTTATCCATCCTCACCGGCATATTTGCATACTTTATTGCTAACGATTCCACACCAAATGCAGACAGACAAATTGTAGAGATACAGGCAAAAAAACCCGGCTATAAAAAAGAATTCATCAAAACAAAAAAAGAAAAAGATATACCTCATACTGATTTTTTTAAAAGATTATTGTATGGAAAAGAAGATGCATTTAATTTGATCCCAATAAACGGGTATCAACAAAATGGCGACTCCGTTATTATTCAAAAATTTATTGATGATGGCGTAGAGGATAGAATAACTATTCCAAAATCAAAGTTGCCATCCGAAAATTATATTGTTTCAAAAACTTTTTGGCTTGGCACTGATAGATTTGGCAGAGATATTTTAAGCCGTTTGATAGTTGGTATAAGAGTAAGCCTGGCTGTGGGTTTAATAACAGTTTTAATTTCTCTTACTATAGGAATTATTCTCGGTTCGCTTGCAGGATATTTTCGCGGCAAAACTGATACTATTATTATGTGGCTCATTAATGTTATTTGGAGCATTCCAACATTATTATTGGTTTTTGGTATCACACTTGCTTTGGGCAAAGGCTTCTGGCAAATTTTTATTGCAGTCGGGTTAACGATGTGGGTTTCTGTTGCAAGGCTTATACGTGGGCAGGTGATAGCGCTAAGAGAGATGGAATATATACAGGCAGCAAAAGCATTGGGCTTAAAAGATATGAGAATAATTGTACAGCACATTTTACCAAATGTTTTGGGACCTGTGATTGTTATTGCCGCATCCAACTTTGCTACTGCAATTATTGTAGAAGCAGGTTTAAGTTTTTTAGGAGTAGGTGTACAGCCGCCGCAACCAAGCTGGGGATTAATGATAAAAGAAAATTACAACTTCATCATTACGCATAATCCAATGCTGGCGCTGGCTCCCGGCTTTGCAATAATGATTCTTGTATTAGCTTTTAATCTTTTAGGAAATGGTTTAAGAGATGCACTTGATGTGAGAGGGAAAATGTGAGAGATTATTTATTCTTTAGAAGCAATTTGTACATTCCTGTTGAATCCTTCATCTAAAGAAATAAATGTTTCTGTTCTTTCTATCCCTTTTATATTTTGTAGATCGTCATGTAAAATTGAGCGAAGCTGGTTTATGTCTTTACAAACTATTTCAATAAACATACTGTAATTACCAGTTGTATAATTCAATCTTACAATCTCCGGAATGCGTTCAAGTTCTTTTGCAACTGCATCGTACAAAGAACTTTTTTCTAAAAAAATTCCCGCAAAAGCAGTGATATCATATCCCAATTGCTTTAGATCTACCCTAATTTTTTTTCCTTGTACAATCCCAAGTTCTTCCAGTTTTTTTATACGAACATGGATTGTACCTCCGCTAACGAATAATTTTTTGCCTAACTCGGCATAAGGAAGGTCATCTCCATGAAGCATTTCATGAATTATCTGGAGATCTAATTTGTCAAGATTTAATTTGGCTGCCATTTAGTATATCAATTTTTGAAAGTATTTAAATAAACACACAATTATTGAATGAAACGTATTTTTTTTAAATTTATTTTGATTTATTTCTTTATAATTAGAACTTATTTTAGATTTGTACTTTACAAAGTTCTTAAAAATTGTGGGGTGATGAAATTTTGGCAGACATACCCTCTTGTCTCGGGGGTGAGGATAACAGGACAAACGTAGCATAGAGCCGTCTCGGTAGCAATACTGATTCGACCAGGGTCGACCACTGAACTTTGTGCTATAGCTAACTGCCTCGTGGAGGTTCGATCCCTCCCCCTACAGCTTAAAAAACCGTTAACATTTTATAACCAAAGTGTTAACGGTTTTTTATTTATATGAGCTTCACTAATCAGGCATTTCTTTTCAAAATTTTTCTTCAGGAAGATAACTAAACGCTAATACAAGTTAGCAAGGAATTTGCTTTATATCGGGTGTCTACTTTTTCGTCGGATCAAATTAATATTTATATGAAAGGGTTTATTGCCTCTCTTTTCTTCTTGTTATCATGTACCGTTACTTCGGCTCAATTAAAAACAACACCCATTTGTCCAGTTATCAGTATTGATATACTGGATGGAATAGTTAACGGAGCTATTGTTCCAACTTCCACTGTCGGACAGATCAAACTTAAATTTCCGTGCTTCACCAGTTTTGAAGAAGAAGGCAATTCGTCTAAATGCGGTGGGGGTGTTTTTTATAAAGACAGGGATATATATTTCTATACGGGCCGTGATTATGTAGAAATAGGCCCTGCCTTTAAAGGTCACTTAAGCATCCCTTTAATAGGAGCGTCACGAAATAGTTTATTTAAATGGTTGGGGCAGCCGCAAATAAAAGACGTGAGCTGGGATGCTTTTAAAACAGCTTATGGTGTATTGATCCTCTATTATAATAAAGTTGCTAAAGTAAATAAGATACAGTTCAGCACTCAGGTGGCAAATACTATCCAACTTTGTGAATAATTTCCCTCCCTTGTAATTATTGATAATCAAAATCGGGATCGTTTACAACATTCGCATCTTTATCAAGATACTCACTGCGGAATTTGCCATTGTCTTTATCGCAGATCTTTAATTTATATTTCAATCTCTCATCAAACATATTGAGAGCGGTGATACTGTATAAACGGCCTTCGTATCTTTTCTTTAACATTGCAACCATCTCCGGAGAAACTTTATTTATTACAATGGGAAGTGTTGGGGCAATCTCAGGACGTGACAACAAATTACACATATTCTGTTCTTCAACATACAGTTTTTTGGGGCGGGGGTTCATTGTAAAAGCTACCCTGCTTTTAGTTAAAACCTTATTGGTATCTGCAATAACAGGCATTACTTTAATGGTATTATCAGGAACAGGAATTGGCTGCGGAATGGGATCAACTGTTTTAGCCACCGGCTTTTTTTTATCCCTGTATTGAATATGTTGGGCAAATGAAGAATTGAATAAAATAAATAAAAGAATTGCCAGCGCAGTTTTTATCATATCAGAAATTTTAAGGCAATGGGTTTCATTCTATTGGTTTGGTGCAAACTTAAACAACTTCGTTATTCACTTTTATTATAGTTATAAATTTTAGCACAGTTTTATTTTTTAAGAACTACTCATTTACTTTTGCAAGCCATGGCACAAAAAAAACTTATTCGTTTTAAAGAAATAAAATCATTTGCAAACGTGATGGAGTACCCTGAAAACATGCAGGGAAAATGGAATGAATTTTTTAAAAATGATAATCCAATTATTTTAGAACTGGCATGTGGTAAAGGAGAATATACAGTTGGATTGGGGAAACTCTATTTGGATAAAAATTTTATAGGTGTTGACATAAAAGGCAACAGAATGTGGGCAGGAGCTAAAATTGCTTTGGCCTGTAAAATGATGAATGTTGGTTTTTTAAGAACACAGATAAATAAGATAAACCAATATTTTAGTAAAAATGAGGTCGCTGAAATATGGATAACCTTCCCCGATCCGTATTTGCGTAAATCAAAAACAAGAAAAAGATTAACGCATCCAAAATTTTTGAGATTGTATACTCAATTCTTAAAACCCAATGGACTAATACATCTTAAGACAGATTCGCCGGATCTTTATCATTTTACCAAAACAGTGATAGACTTATATGATTTAAAAACTGTTTCTGATATTAATGATCTTTATAAAAATGAGAACATTACAGCCGAACTAAAAATTAAAACACATTACGAAAGCATGGACATTGCGAAAAGCAATACTATTTTTTATTTATGCTTTTCGCTTCCTGAAACAATAGAGGATAATGATGAAAAATTAAATACGATTTTTTCACCTCAGAAAACATGAGTTAATAAACCGATGCCAGAATTAAATTTATTATGGAATTAATTGAAGGTGAAGAATATTATTTTGATGCAAGCGGGCTATTAGTATTTACAGAAAAATATCTTTTACAAAGAGGGACATGTTGTGGCAATGGATGCAGGCATTGCCCATACAATTATGAAAATGTTACAGAGCCTGAAAGAAGTAAATTATTATCTTTAAGAGAAGATGAAAAAATTAAAAAATAACTTACTTAAAAAACCAGCTGAGAAGCCAGGAACCCTGAATAAAGAATACAGTTTTTTTGAAGATGTGTATGGGGTAGTCCGGCAAATCCCTAAAGGCAGGGTTACATCTTATGGTGCAATTGCCAATTATCTGGGCACAAAATTATCTGCCCGGATGGTAGGCTGGGCAATGAATGCAGCACATTCTGCCAAACTGAAAGTGCCGGCTCACAGGGTTGTAAACAGAAATGGAATGCTTAGTGGCAAAGCGCATTTTGCAACGCCAACCTTAATGGAAGAGCTTCTTGCAAAAGAAAAAATAATAGTTGAAGAAGATACTATTATTAGTTTTGAAAAATTGTTTTGGGACCCTGCAAAGGAACTTGGTCTGTAATCCCGGATAGTTATCGGAATGATTTAAACAAATTTAAAATTTCAATCAGTTTTTTTCATTTCTTTTTTAACTCCCCATGCAATATGCCATACACTAACATGTTTGTCACTGTTGTCTGTTTCAAATTCTATTTGCTGGTCAGTGCCATCAGCAAAAAAGAATTTTGTCTCAGACTCCTGTTTCAATTCTACGTCAGGGCCAGCTTGCGGATGAATGAATAATTTATTATTTTTTATAATTATCTCTATTGGAAATGTAACCATATACGGAGGCCTGTTGAGCTGCATCATATACTTGCCAATATATTTATCAGGAGCAGTGTTTATCAAAGTCTCTTTATGAACGTAAGGCATTACAAATTTTTTATTTAAGACGATAGCTACTAAAGCATCGGCAATAAACTCTGAATGTGATTCATTATTGGATAGAACAATTGCTGTTACATCCTCATTTGTATAACGTATAAGCATGCTGATATACCCTGGCCAGCTTCCGTTATGAAAAATATAATTCCCGAAATCATTTTTTCCAACTCTTATTCCGTAACCGAAGCTAACTTTTGGAACGGTATTTCTTTCAGCCTGTTTAGAAAGCATTGCCTCTTGGGTAGTTTCTGTAAGTAAGCTATGGTTCCTGAGAGCACGATCCCATTTTAAAAGATCTCCCGTTGTAGAAATAATTATCCCTTCTCCTGTAATACCAGCCAGGTAGCTTGTCCACCCGGACGACTGCAGACTATCAGCCCGTACATACTTTTTCAAACTATCAGAATACACATACCCATAAGCGTAACCGGGAATATTTTTTTCTGACCGGGGGCCATTGGCAACCATGGTATGCACCATTCCCAATGGCTTAAAAATCTTTTCTTCCATGTATTTTTTATAGGGTTGCCCGGAGATCTTTTCTATTATGGATGCCAGCAAGTTGAATGCAGTTCCGGAATACATCATGTTTTCGCCGGGTTTAAATAAAACGGGTGGCTTTTCCTGAGCCAGCAAACGAATCAAATCATCATTGGAGGCAATCTTGTCGTGATCAAAATATTTTGATACTACTGCGAATCCGTTAGGCATGCCAGAAGTATGGGTAAGCAGTTGTTGTATGGTGATATTAGTATACGGTAGTTCAGGAAAGAATTTTCTGAGCGTATCTGTGTAGTTGATCATACCCTTGTCTTTCAACAACAGAATTCCCATGGCGGTAAATTCTTTGGCAATAGAGCCACAATCAAAAATGCTGTTACTGTCTAATTTTCTTTTTGTGTTGTAATCAGCATACCCAAAAGATTTCTTATAAATTACATGTCCGTTTTTTACAACCAGCACATTGCCGTTGAACCCATATAAATTAGTTTGAGCTTGCATGTATGCATCAAAAAGTGATTTACTATTTTGTGCATATAAAGCAAATGGTAATAAAAGAATGAGAAATATTTTTTTCATAAATAAGATTTAGTTTAATTATTCAGGACAAGCTTTCAGAAATTGGAGAATATAAACTTACAAAAATTAAAACCAAATGAATTTACAGTACTACGAATAACAGTAAAGAATTTCATCAAATTTATAACCGGGGTTATCATTACCCTTATCCGAAATTATTCCTCAATAATAAGGGCTTATCATCAAATAAACTGCAACACCTGTAACAGCCACATACAACCAGACAGGCCATGTGATTCTCGCCAATTTTTTATGCCTTTCATATTCGCCGGTAAGAGAGCGGTAGGCGGTAAATAAAATAAACGGCAAAATAATTCCTGCTAAAGGAATATGCGTTCCTAAAATAAAATAATATACAATTCGTAAAGAGCCCGCCAGTGTTTTTTCATCAGTGCTTACAATTCCATTATGATCAAGATCACCAAATTTTGTTTCGCCGGCAAACAAATGATGACAGATATAAGAAACAAGAAATAATATAGAAAGGATAATTGCAGCAATCATTATTCTTTTATGCAGCAGATATTTTTTTTGCTTAACGGACCATAACCCTAACCCCAATAAAATAGTAACCGCAGAATTTATAAATGCATTAGCCTTTGCAAATAAGTGGGGGTTAAAACCAAGATCAACATTTAATTTTACTTTTGAAAGTATTGCAACTGCCAGGAAAACAATTATTGAAACAGTCCAGATAAATATTTTTGCCCTCTTATCATTCTTTGCTAAATAAGGTTGAAAACCGGGATCAGTAGCACTTAAGATATTGGTACTATTTTGAATCATTGTATATTTATATTAAGGTTATCGTGAAACGGCAGAAGTGAAATGTGAGATACTCATGTCTTATATTACGCCTCTCACGATTTATCAGCTTCTTCCGAATAATTCTTTTAAAAATTCTCCGAAGGTTTTTTTTCTTTCTTTCTCCAGCATGAGCAATGGTATATCTCTTACTAATTTCTGTTGTGCAACAGAATCAAATCCATCATAAAATCCCCGTACAATTTTTTCCCTGTCCAACAGGAAAAAAAGACTGGTATGAATAAACCCTGTGTCTATTTCTGCGTCTGCTACACTTGCTTTCATTTCCTGTAACGCAAAATCATATATTTCTTTTTTATCTCCTGTTACCAACCACCAGTTATCAGGATTTATAGTAAACTTGTCAGCAAACTTTCTTAGCTGCGTAACTGAATCATGCAATGGATCAATACTTACCGAAATAAATTGTACAAAGGAGGTATCATTTTTCTTAAAAGCATCCTGCAGTTTTTTCATTGATCTTGCCATGCCCGGGCAAAAGGTAGGACAACGTGTAAAAAAGAAATCCATTACAATTATTTTTCCTTTAATATCATATAAGGAAACATGCTGCCCAAGCTGATTGGTGAAAGAAATATTTTTTACATGATGCCAGATAGTATCATAAGTTGTTTTACCATTTTTTTCATTTACAGCGACGCTGTCATTAAAATACCTGGGAGGCATTTGTACAGCTCTCTCACTGTAATACTTTACCAGTATGTAACTAACTGCCGGTACAAATGCTGCTAACAGTAAAGCAAGAATTGCTTTCTTGTTCATGTATTTTCTAAATTAAATAGCCATCACAAATGCGATGGCTAATGTATTGTAAAGATGCACTCAATATTATTAATCCTTTTGACCATTTTGCTTTGCAGGAACCGAAGTCTTCTCATGAGTTTTCTCTATGTAAATCCTGCTGCCTGCATCAGTGTTTCTTAGATTTTTCCATGCATTACCATCCCATAAAAAAGCAATAATAAACCAAACAAATAAAAGCAAGGGAACAATTATCGTCATTATCATATTCCTTATCTCATCACCTAAATGCATAAATACAGAAACAATATAAAATGCTTTTGCCATGGTAAGAATACAAACAAGGCCTTTAAACATCAGCACTAAAGTATGACTTGGATTTTCTCCTTTATGAATTGTATAGATGGTAAGACCGATGCCCAATTCAAGAATAGTAAGCACCAATAATATCCAGAATGTTTTCCAAATTCTTTTTACCTGTGCATTATCATCGTGATGAAAAACCTCTGCTGTTGCAACTTGTGACATATTTAAAAAGTTTATTAGATAATTTGTTTAGGAGTTTTAAGGTTTAGAGGTTAGAGGTTTAGATTAAACAAGATAAAAACATAAAAATACAAACACCCAAACAAGATCAACAAAGTGCCAGTATAATCCTGCCTTTTCAATCATTTCATAATGACCTCTTAATTCAAAATGCTTAAGCCTTGTTTTGATAAGCATTACAGAATTTATTATTACTCCGGAAAAAACGTGGAACCCATGAAAGCCCGTGATGCCAAAAAAGTATCCTCCAAATGCAATGGGGCCGGGTGTTGCCACTTCTTTACCTTTAAATAATGTTTCAGGTCCCCATGGGTTATGGGTAACTGTGGTGCCCCAATGTTGTACCACTCCATTAACCAACACCTGGTGATCACCGGTAATTAAATGCGTCCACTCCCATGCCTGGCAACCCAAAAATGCAAGTCCGCCAAGGATAGTAAAGATCAGCCACTTTTCTACTCCCTTTCTATTCATATTGTGTCCATCATGCACTGCCAATACCATTGTAACAGAACTGAGGATCAAAATAAAAGTCATAAGACTTACAAATGCCAGCGGCAAATTTGCGTGACCTGTAAAAGGAAATGCATTAAAAACATGGTTAGCATCTGCCCAAACATTTTGACTAAACCTAATGGTGCCATACGATATTAAAAAAGCACCAAAAGTAAAAGCATCGCTCATTAAAAAATACCACATCATTACTTTGCCATAGCTAATATTAAACGGGCTTTTACCGCCGCTCCATAATTTAGTTGTTGGTTGTGCTGTTGCTGTCGTCATTATGTAACTTTAAAAAGTTATTGCAAAAATAAAAGTTTAAATGTTGTTTATCGTATCATCAATAAAAAAAATAATAAATAAATCCAAAGCAGATCTACAAAGTGCCAATACGTGCTTATCATTTCCACAGGTATTGCTGAATATGTTTTTTGCTTCCGGCTGAATGCCTTTAAAAACATTACCAGCAATGCTATTACTCCCCCTATAACGTGAACTGCATGCAATCCGATTATCGGGTATAAAAAAGAGACTGATACATTTTTAGTTAATGTAATTCCCTGCCGCCATAATTGCACAAACCCTGTTACCTGTAAGCCGATAAATAAAATTCCCAGGAAAAATGTTGCCATCAACATCTGCCTGTATTTAGCCATTTCTTTTTCACGAAAAGCACGAACGGAAAGCCAGATAGTAACACTGCTTGCTACAATAACTGCTGTGGAATACCAAAACATTACAGGCAGGTCAAACTCAAACCAGTTAGGTTGGTTGCGCTTTATTATATAAGCACTTGTTAGCCCGGCAAACATCATTGTAATGCTGCCGATGGCAATCCATAAGGTAAACTTGTGAGGATGTATTTTTTTTCGTTGCTCTGTCATCACTAATTCCATAATAAATTTTATGTAGTCGTCTTTAAATCTTTAATCATCTTCATTGGCGTCGCACTCTTGTACAGTATATCTTATTCAGCTTTAAGTATCGCAAAGAACGCTAAGGTGTTCGCAAAGTACACAAAGAACTTTGCGCACTTTGCGATTCTTTGCGATACCTTTTGCAATTGCATTTTTTCGATCTTAAATTATATTTGATGCACCTTATCAAACAACAATGCCAGCAATACTATCATCAAATAAAAATATGAACTGAACATTACTTTTCTTGCGGCAGCAACATCCATCTTTACAAATAACATTACACTTACAAATACCATCCATAAATTACACACCAACAATATCCACATTGATGTGATACTGCTTATTTTAAAATAATAAGGCAGCATACCAACCGGTATCATCAACATTGAATATATAACTGTTTGCGCTGCAGTAAATTTTGTTGGTCCTTTATTACTCGGCAATAATTTAAATCCTGCTTTTGAATAATCTTTATGTGCCACCCATGCAATTGCCCAGAAATGCGGAAACTGCCAAAGAAATTGTATGCCAAATAATATCCATCCACCTGCATTAAATTCATTGGTGCCGGCAACCCATCCAATTAAACAGGGTAATGCCCCGGGAAATGCTCCCACTAAAACAGCAACAGAATTTATTTTTTTTAATGGTGTATAAATAAATGCATACAAAAACAAACTGAACAATCCGATCATGGCACTGGCAAAATTGAACCAATACCACATTATCATTACACCGATAATCCCTGTGATGATGGCAAATGTAAATGCTTCATTCGCTGTCATTCTTCCTGATGCAACAGGGCGTGTTGCCGTTCTCTTCATCAATGCATCTGTATCTTTCTCAACTGCCTGGTTAATTGCATTTGCAGAACCTGTTATCAACATTCCTGCGGTAAATAATAAAAGAACTGAAGACAGGTCAAACTTAATATTTGGCGCAAGCAGGTAACAAACAACACAACTAAATACAACCATAAAGCTCAAAGTGAACTTGATCAGTTGAAAATAATCTTTCACTTTGCTTGCTACAGCAAACGATGCAGATCCGGTGAACCCATGTGCCTCTTTATTCATTACTATCAAAATAATCGTATTATTTCTGAACCATGATCTGCCTGCTGGTAGGCAGGTTTGGGGAGATTTTCATGATTAAAGTGATTGAAGATTATTTTTTTCTTACCGGAAATGTAGCGTACAAAGTATTTATAATTTTATTTCTTATTAATCTTTTAATCCACCCAAATCATGCCCGCCTGACCTGACGGGCAGGGTTCAGAAATCAATGTTTACTTTCATCTTCACCAACCGGCTCTGTTTGCGGAATAAAATCTCTTCCATCTTTTCCGTAATCGTATGCCCAGCGATGAACTTCAGGTATTTCTCCCGGCCAGTTACCATGACCCGGACGAATTGGTGTTGACCATTCCAGCGAAGCTGCTCCCCATGGATTTAATGTAGTTACTTTTCTTCCTTTAAAAATTGAATAAAAGAAATTGAACACAAATAAAAGCTGCGCCGCAAAAACTATTATAGAAACAAAACTGATGAACTGGTTAAGGCCGGCAAACATTTTAAAAGATTCCCAATTGGTAAAATCATAATAACGGCGGGGCATACCTGCCAGGCCTTCGTAATGCATTGGCCAAAAAATAAGATAAGAACCTACCATGGTAACCCAAAAATGAATGTATGCCAATGTATTGTTCAAATACCTGCCATACATTTTAGGAAACCAGTGATATAAACCTGCAAACATGCCGAACATACCTGCAACACCCATCACAATATGAAAGTGTGCAATAATAAAATAGGTATCATGAAGATGAATATCCAATGCAGAGTTACCAAGAAAAACTCCTGTTAATCCACCGGAAATAAATAAGCTTACAAAGCCAATAGCAAAAAGCATCCCCGGCGAGAACCTGATATTGCCCCGCCACAATGTTGTTAGCCAGTTAAATACTTTTATCGCCGATGGCACAGCAATTAATAATGTAAGTAAAACAAAGAAGGATCCCAGGAATGGATTTAATCCCGTTACAAACATGTGATGTGCCCAAACAACAAATGCCAATGCTGTAATGGCAAATAATGATCCCACCATTGCCATGTATCCAAAGATCGGTTTTCGCGAATTGATGGACATCACTTCCGAGGCAATTCCCATCGCCGGCAAAATAATAATATACACTTCAGGATGACCGAGAAACCAGAACAGGTGCTGGAATAAAATAGGGCTTCCTCCTTCATTAGGTAAAATTTTACCATTAATAACAATGTCACTCAGGTAAAAACTGGTTCCCAGATTTCTGTCAAATAACAATAGAATACTTCCGGATAATAAAACGGGAAACGATAAAACGCCTAAAATTGCTGTAAAGAAAAAAGCCCACATGGTTAATGGCATCCTTGTCATGCTCATTCCTTTTGTACGCATATTAAGTACAGTAGTAATATAATTAAGGCCACCAAGTAATGCATTAATTATAAATAATGACATACTTATAAGCCATAGATCCATGCCGATCTTTGATCCTTCAGAAGCCTCGCCCAATGCACTTAACGGAGGATAAATTGTCCACCCGCCACTTGCAGGACCAGTTTGAACAAACAATGAGGCCATCATTACTACAGATGCTGTGAAGAAGAACCAATAGCTCAACATATTTAAAAATGGCGATGCCATATCTCTTGCACCTACCTGTAATGGAATTAAAAAGTTTGAGAATGTTCCGCTTAATCCTGCTGTTAATACAAAGAACACAAGTACGGTTCCGTGCATAGTTACCAATGAATAATAAAATTCAGGGTCAAGTTTGCCGCCTTTTGCCCAATGGCCTAAAAAATCTTCCAGCCATGGAAATGTTGATTCAGGATAGCCCAACTGCAACCGAAATATAACAGAAAATAATCCGCCAATAATTGCCCATACCATCCCCGTTATTAAAAATTGTTTAGCGATCATTTTATGATCCTGGCTAAAAACATATTTGGTAATAAAGGTTTCATGGTGGTGATGCTCATGAGCATGCCCCAGATCATGTGTTCCTGTTTGGTGGTCGTGCAATATTGCTTCGTTGCTCATTGTAATATTTTTAAATTAAATTTTTGGAAAGTTCTAAACTTTCCAAAAATTTGTAATTGTTTATTTCGTTGCCATCGCAACCGGTTTTACAGCAGTTGAAGTAGAATCAGTTTTAGGTACTGGTCCCCGATTCGGATCTCTGTCAGGAAATGCCTTATAATATTCCGGCTTTTCTCCTGCTATCCATTTATCAAATTCCTGTTGTGATTCTATAATAATTATCCCCTTCATACTAAAATGGCCTTTGCCGCAAATTTGATCGCAAGATATTTCATAAACAAAGTTCGTATTTCCTGTTCTCACTTTCATTTCTTCTGTTGTCCATTTTGGTGTAAACCATAAAGTGGTTGGTATGCCGGGAACAGCATCCATTTTCATCCGAAAATGTGGAAGGCCAACATCATGAATTACATCCTGCGAATTTATTACCAACTTGATTGGCTTACCAACAACAGCATGCATTATATGACCTACATGAATATCGTCATGGCTTGCATCATCAGCCCAGTCTACGCCTAATGGATTACGGTTAGCAGCATCAGTTAATTTATAATTTTTTTTCCCTAATACTCCATCTTTACCCGGATATCTAAACTCCCAATCAAACTGGTGCCCGGTAATCTCTATTACCTGGGAATCTTTAGGAGCATCTCCTGTAAATTTAAACCAATATTTTAAGCCAAAAACTACGAGCACGGTTAAAACGATTGCAGGTACGCCGGTCCACAATAATTCAAGTTTGTTGTTATGCGTAAAATAGAATGCTTTTCTTGTATCACTTTCCTGATATTTAAATGAGAACCAAAATAATAATACCTGTGTGATCAAAAATACAACCCCGCAAACTGCTATGCTGATCCACAACATTGTATCAATATTCTCTCCCTCTAGTGAGGCAGAGCCTTGGGGAAATAAAGTTTTACCATAATACAGATGGTTACACCACCAGGCACCTATCAATCCAAAAATTAAAAAGGCGATCAAAAAAAATCCATTGATCCTGTTAGTTTGCTTGCGTGATTTTTCTTCTCCTTTTAATACACTTACATATTCACTTGCTTTCGCAATTTGAAAAATGAGAAGAAATACCATTACAACAATCGCTATCAAAAAAAAGTCATTCATACCCCAAACCCCTAAAGGAGATTTAATTATTATTAAAAATTATTTCTTATTAAAATTTTTCATTGCATTAATAGAACAAAATTAAAAAGTTCCTTCAATCTTTCTAAATCCATCAAACATCGTACATCATTTATGTATGGTGTATAATACTTTCTTTTAAGAACGGATTGTTCTTTGCTGTTAAAGGATATTTTGACAAATATCTTCCAACTCCCCACATTATCAATCCTACAAAACCAAGGGGAATACCAAATTCATACCAGCTCATTTGAGGATTCCCTTTTACTGTTCCCGGCATTACCATCTGGTAAAAATCTACCCAATGCCCAAAAATTATTAATACCGCCATAAAAGTCATTAACGTATAATTCTTTTTGGGTGCCTTTTTCATCAGTATCAATATCGGGCATACAAAATTTATGATCAGATTAAAGAAAAATATTCCTTTGTATGGGCCGGCATGTTCAGCATTTCCTACTCTTTGAATAAAATAGAGCGTTTCTTCCGGCTGGTTACTATACCATATCAGCATGTATTGAGAGAACCACAGGTATGTCCAGAAAATAGAAAATGCAAACATGAATTTTCCGAGATCGTGAAGATGCTCCTGGGTTACATATTCAAGCTCACCGCGATTTTTTAAATAGATCACAAACAGCACTATTAACGAAATGCCGGAAACAAATGTGCTTGCAAAAGTGTACCAACTGTACATTGTGCTGAACCAATGCGGATCAATACTCATTAACCAAAGCCAGGGCATGGTAGAGCCAACCGTTAATCCGAACACAACAATAAATGCCGATCCCCATGTAATATTTTTCCATACCCATGCTTTTCCTGTCTCATAATCCATAGCACCTTTTTCATCTGTTTCAGTACTCATCTGCCTTATCTTTCTTCCAATGAATGCCCATAATCCTATCGTTAATACCGAAGCAATTGTATAGAAGGTTGGATTTAAAAATCCTGACTTACCGGCTAATATTTTATCTGCTGCAACATGCTCTTTATCCAGCCATGGATAAATATCAATGCGATGACCGAATACAATACATATTATTACCAAAAGAGTAATTAATCCCATTATTGGCACCAAAGAAGAAATGGCTTCGGTAACTCTTCTAAATGCAACCTGCCATCCACCCATTGCAAGTGTTGTAATACAAATAAAAAACATCGCGGTATTTACCAACAATAACCAGTAGATACTGTTTTGTAACAGCACAGCCCAAAACCTTGTGCTGTTTACATTATCGCCATGTGAACCTGCTCCCGGGTTTAAAACAAATATCCCGATGAGCAATGTGAGTGCGCCTACAATCATAAGGCCGACCGACCACTTTTTAAATCCCCCCGGTATTACAAAATGACTGTTCATCAAATTATTTTTATAATTAAATTCTTATTTATTTTTTCACTGCGCTGCTGCTGTCATTTGCCGCAGGTGTTGTGCTTTTGTTCGCCGATGATTTTACCTGTTCTGATTTTATATATTGTATCACCATCCATCTTTGCTTTCTGTCTAACTGCGATGCATAACTTCCCATATTATTTTTACCATAAGTAACTACATGAAACATTTGCCCTACAGGTTCCTTTACATACTGATCTAATTTTAAGTTAGCGATGCCGCCAACTTTTCCTGATGTTGCTAATGGTCCTTGTGCATCCATGTTTGGTCCGTGACAAATAGCACAATTGATATTAAATAATCTTTGCGCCTCTAACAATTGATTTGAATCTAAAGCCGGCAAGGGATCTTTTACTTCTGCAGCCATTTTAAATCCGTTGGAATCATTAGGCAAAGTATAAGCAAAAAGGTCACCTCTTCTGATGGTTCCATCTACCGGATAGTTTATATAATTAATACCATCCTGCTTAAGGTTGTTGGGAGCATATGCTTCATAAGCCCTGCTGTAAGCCATATCCGGCATATACACTCTGCCCGGGTCACGCTTATCCCTGCAACTAACCATTACAGTTGCTGCAAAAAACATCAATACCAAAACAAGATTTATCTTTTTCATACTAATATTAATATTCAACACTCAATTTTCTCCCCTTTAAGGTAGGGTATTTAATATCCAACTTCTTCGTGCCTGTATAATTTTTGTTTTCTAT
>JANXQO010000155.1 GCA_025353485.1 Chitinophagales bacterium | reverse complement strand
GGTGAATTGCGAATAAAAAAAGTAAGCCCGGATGTGCTCTCATCCGGGCTTTTTACATTTTAAGAAGGCATACTTATTTTGTTGGAGGTGGTTGTGGCTTAGCAGTAAATTGTTTCATAAAATCTACTTTGCCATCTTTATTAATTCTCCAGATTTCATGAATATCCCTTGTTTCAGTTTTTCCATCTGCCCATGTATCAGTTTCTGAACCCCAAACAGCAACCCAATCTTCTTTTTTATCTGTACTCCGCAAAGGCATCCATGCATCCAGCGAACTTTTAGCGCTTGTCATCCCGCCGCGATATTTTTTTGCCCCATCCAGCGCTTCTTGTTTTCCTTTTGCCATTGTTCCATCAGGAAAGAACATCACAAGTGTATCTGCCATATAATCGTGTCTGTCAAAAGCATTGTCATCCCAATCTTTCCATAAATTCAGAATCATTTTTGCATGTGCAGGATTGCCAATAGCAAACTTTGATGAATAATTTGCTGTATAAGGATAATCCATCATCATACCATTATCATTCTTCATCTTCATCTTACCGTTTTCATCTTTAATTTTTACTTTGTCATCCTTATACTTTTCTTTTGAATCGCCGTCCTTTACTTTCGTTTTATCTTCTTTCTCTTTTACTTTTTCCTGTGCAATTAAGTTGTTGGCAAAAAGCATACATAAAAAAATGCAGCATGGAATTAAAATACGTCTCATAGTTGTTTAATTTAAATGTGAAGAAATAATTAATTAGATTTGAGAAGCAGCAATAATTCCATAGGATTGGAAAGTAAGGATAATTAAAAATACACAATTTTTATATATGAAAACTATCGATCAATGGCTTAATGAATATGGTGAAAGCCACCAGGATGTAACTAATAAAACCATACACTGGATATGTGTACCCACTATTTTTTTTACTATTGCCGGCTTACTATATAGCATTAAACTTCCGGTGCAACTCACGCTAACGCTGCAATTAAATGTTGCCATGATATTAATTCTGGCAGTTACAGTCTATTATTTTTCGCTCTCAAAAACTATCTGGATTGGAATGCTGTTATTTGGTTTGTTATGCCTTGGTATTTGCTATTGGATAGACACTTATACATCTGCCCCATTATGGCTGGTATGTGTTATTTTATTTGTGCTTGCGTGGGTGGGACAGTTTTATGGACATAAAGTAGAAGGTAAAAAGCCATCGTTTTTAAAAGACCTTCAATTTTTAATGATAGGGCCGATGTGGCTTATGAGTTTTATTTATAAAAAGATTGGAGTTAGATACTGAACAGAAATTTTATACTCGATTTTAATGGTAAATTTGAATATGATCACAGATATCAACCAATTGGATCTTTCAAAACAATATACCTATGCTGATTACCTTACCTGGCAGTTTACTGACAGAGTAGAACTTATTAAAGGATGGATAAGAAAAATGAGCCCTGCACCAAATGTGATACATCAAAAAATATCTTTTAATTTATCAGTTGAATTAGGTAATTTTTTTAAGAATAGTAATTGCAATGTATTTGCAGCACCGTTTGATGTAAGATTAATAAATAAAAGAAGATCTACTGACAATAGTCAAATTATTACTGTAGTACAGCCCGATCTCTGCATAATTTGTGATGATAATAAATTAGATGAAAATGGCTGTATTGGTGCACCAGACTGGATAATAGAAATTTTATCTTCGGGTAATACAAAAAAAGAGACACAGGAAAAATTTTCTTTGTATGAAGAAAATCTGGTTAAAGAATATTGGATAGTCCAACCCGGCGATCAAAATATTCTTGTATTTGATTTAATTAATGATAAATACCAACTACGCAAAATATACACCAATGAAGATGTTGTGCCTTCAGGGATTTTTTCAGAATTACAGATAAATTTTGCCGAGATCTTTTAAAAATAAATTTAAGGGCATCTCTAATTACTAAACTTACTGTTATTAGAGATTTCCTTAATTTACTTCACCAAACAATCCTGCATTTAACTGCTGCATTGTTTGCTCTTTATATTCTCTTGAAACCAGTAAAGAAATATTATGCCGGCTGCCACCATAACTTACCATACGCACAGGGATATCAGGAATGGCTTCAAAGATTTTTTTGAGTACATCTTTGGTTTCTGTTATCTCATTTCCCACAATTGAAACTATGGTTTGATTAGTATCAACCTCCACCGTACCAAAAAGTTCCAGTTCTTTAATTATTTCTTTCAGGTATGCATCATTGTCAATGGTTAACGAAACAGCAACTTCGGAAGTGGTAACCATATCAATAGAAGTGCGGTACTTTTCAAACACTTCAAATATTTTTCTTAAAAAACCATAAGCCAGCAGCATGCGGCTGCTTTTAATTTTTATGGCAGTAATGTAATCCTTTGCTGCCACTGCTTTTACGCCTACACTTCCGGCTTCACTTTTAATTAATGTGCCCCTGGCAGAAGGTTGTAAAGTGTTTAACAATTTTACGGGAATATTAAAATATTGGGCAGGCCAAATGCTGGCCGGATGTAAAATTTTTGCGCCGAAATAGGCAAGCTCTGCTGCCTCTTCAAAACTTAATTGCTCAATCGGTTTTGTATTGTTCACTATCCGGGGATCGCTGTTATGCATGCCATCAATATCACTCCATATTTCGCATACCGATGCATTGGTCGCAGCGGCTATCAGCGAAGCAGAATAATCACTTCCTCCTCTTTTTAAATTATCAACCTCACCTTTTGCATTGCGGCAAATGTATCCCTGTGTTACAAAAAGTTTTGTTTCCTTATGCCGGTTAAGTAATTGAGTAAGTTTAACTTTTATGCTTCCGATTTGCGGCTCATCAACCATATCTATCGTCATAAAATCCAAAGCGGGCAGCCATACATGATCTATTTTTTGTTCTTCAAGATAAAGAGCAAAAAGCTTTGTGCTCAATAACTCTCCCTGTGCAAGAATATCTTTATTCAGCGCTTCACTATAGGAAATTTTAAGAATGATATTAAGAAATTCGAAATGTTCTGCTAAAACACTTTTTGCTTTTATATAGGCTTCCTCCGTTTTTAATAACTGGATAATAAAATTTTGATAATGCTGTTCCAATGCATCAATATGTTGCTTTGCTGCAGCCCGTTCTCCTTTAGCAAGACAGCTACTTATTTCAGTAAGCGAATTGGTTGTGCCGCTTAGTGCACTCAATACAACTATCTTTTGCTCATCGTCACCGGTGATAAGCTTTGCTATCTCGAACATTCTTTCAGGCTTACCAACGCTGGTGCCTCCAAATTTCATTACTTTCATCAGCCTGATTAATTTATGATTGTGTGCAAAAGTATTTTAAGAGATAACACTTTCCAAATCTCTGCTTCATTCTGACTTTTCAAGTGCTGTAGGATATTCTACAGCAAATTTTTCTCCTAACTTTTTCAGATCATCAACCACGGGTTGCAGCAAAGGAATTCCTTCTTTCATTCTCACTTCTTCCATCTCTCTTTCAATATCTCCCGGAATAAAAACCCTCTTCTCACCTTTTATAGTTTTTGCTGATCTGAATCTTCGTATCCATTTATCCATGTGTATTTTAAATTCTGCTGCCGGACGAAAAGCGTCAATCCTCATAGCGCCAAAAAAATGACCAATACCTTCTCCCGGCATATTTTCAGGCATCGCAACATATGCAGGAAATGGCGGCACCCACGGACCATAATTTGCACCACTTAATACAGCAGAAAAAATATCAACAACAGAACCCAATGCATAGCCTTTGTGGCTGCCATGTTCCCTGTCGCCACCCAATGGCAATAATGCGCCTCCCTCTTTTAATGCATGTGGATCAGTTGATGGTTCGCCCTCATTTGTTTGTGCCCAACCCATTGGCATAGCAGCATTTTTTCTTTGCAGAATTTCAAGCTTTCCATTGGCAGCAGTAGTGGTAGCGAAGTCTGCAACAAAAGCGGGTTCATCGCCTGAAGGAATGGCGACAGCGATGGGGTTTGTGCCTAACATTCTTTCAACAGAAAAAGTAGGAGCCACCAAAGCCGATGCATTTGTCATGGCAATTCCTATCATATCATTTTCCAAAGCCATCATTGCATGTGACCCTGCAATACCAAAATGATTACTGTTCTTTACGCTTACCCAGCCGGTGCCAGCCTGTTTTGCTTTTTCAATTGCCACCTTCATTGCATGTGGCGCTATCACCAAACCTAATCCTGCATCACCATCAATAGTTGCGGTGGAAGGTGTTTCATGAATAATTTTTATAGCCGGTTTTGCATTCACTCTTTTTACTTCCCACAAACGAACGTAGCCACTAAGCCTTGCCACACCGTGACTGTCCACCCCTCTCAGGTCGGCGGAGAGCAATGATGTTGCGGCAGTTTCAGCATCCTGATTGCTGCACCCAATCTCTAAAAAAATATTTTTAGTGAAAGAAAATAATTGTTGGTAGCTATATTTTTTGGGCATGAGCAAATGTAAGAGGAATAGATTTTAGAATTTAGAATTTAGAATTTAGATTTGCCTGCTTTATAAATTATAAATCTTTTTATACCGATTAACTTTTTTAACCAATTAACCGATTAACTTTTTTATAATGGGAAGAATTTTTGAAGTTCGTAAGTCAACGATGTTTGCCCGCTGGGATAAAATGGCAAAACAATTTACCCGTATAGGCAAAGAGATAGACATGGCAGTAAAAATTGCCGGACCTGACCCGGATAATAACTCAGCTTTGCGCAGGTGTATAATAAATGCCAAGGCAGTAAATATGCCGAAGGATCGTGTGGATGCTGCTATTAAGCGGGCTATGGGAAAAGACAAAACCGATTACCATGAAATGCTGTATGAAGGATATGCACCACATGGTATTGCATTGCTGGTAGAAACGGCAACTGATAACCCAACAAGAACGGTTGCCAATGTTCGCATGCATTTTAATAAAGGCCATGGAAGTTTGGGAACCACCGGCAGTGTAGCTTTTACATTTAACCGCATGGGAGAATTTAAAATAAAAAATAAAAATCTCAACATTGAAGATCTTGAATTTGAATTGATAGATTATGGGCTTGAAGAAATTGGTGAAGATGCAGATGGCAATATTATCATACGTACTGCCTACAATGAATTCGGGCATATGAGCAAGGCATTGGAAGAAAAACGCATTGAAGTAATAACTGCAGAACTAACACGAATTCCAACCAGCGCAGTAGAATTAAACGAAGAGCAGGCAACAGAAGTTTTAAAATTAGTTGATAATTTAGAGCAGGATGAAGATGTACAGAAAGTGTATCATAATTTGAAATAAAATATTTCAATAACACTTTTATTTATTTTTTTACCGGTACAACTTTAATTCTGTCTGCCTTGCAAAACCAAATCTAATAAGTATTTCTAACGTTTTGGATGAATTAAATAAAACCCTTACTTTGAACTGGTAATTGGCTTAACGCAACTCTGCAATACAAAAAACGAACAAGAGCAATAATGAAAATCAGTGAATTGTAAAATGGTGAGTTGCGTGTAATTCATAAATACAAACGTTATGCGTCATGCTTGGGCGACCTGCTAACCCGAACATTTGTGCAAGAAACGAGCAGACAAAAACGGGAACGCTGAAAACCGAATAGAGTAAGCAGAAAACTTAAAACAACCATTTATGCCAGTAGCAATTCAAGGAGCAGTAATCGTAAAGACAAACGGACTTCAAATCTCTTACAAACAAAAGTGCGAGAAGTGCGGAACAGTAAGCGGCAGTCAGACATCCACAACAGCACCGACAAGTTCATCATCTAAACTCACTTCATCTTTTAGATGTTCAAAGTGTGGCAATCAACAAAAGATAGAAATTCAAGGCGGGAAATGAGTAGCAAGACAGAACAACTCAACCAACTCTTTGACGAGTGGGAACAAACCGTTTCTGAATATCAAGGAAAGTTTGTGAGGGACGGAATTATCAACGAACAGTTTTACGAAACTGCTTCACCGAAAATCCTTTTCATTGCTAAAGAGCCAAACAATCCGAAACAAGACGCAGGAGATTTTAGGGAGTGGTGGAAAGAGGAAATCGCTTACACTTTCTCTTACCGTCTTTCTGAATGGAGTTACGGACTGCTCAATAACTTTCCACAGTATGACGACATTTGGACAAAGAAAGGTTCAGCACTTAAAGCAATTCAGAACATTGCTTTTATGAACATCAAAAAATCTGGTGGTGGCGGCAACTCTGAATACGACAGAATGATTGAGCATGTAAAAATGAACTTCAACTTTCTTCACCGACAGATTGATATTATTTCACCCGACATAATTATTACAGGAACTTCTTGGAATGAATTGCGTGACGGACTTTTTCCAAATATCAAGTGGACGAAAAGCGGCTACGACATTTTAATAGGCAAACACAACAACGCAAAAGTGATTGACTATTATCATCCATCATCACGGACAGCACCAGCAGCTTCTTATAGTTTGTTGCAGAACATTATTACACACGACAATTTTAAATCGCTATGAACAAAGTGTGTGCGAACTTCAAACAGTTGTGCCTTGAACGAGCAGTAGCACGAACGCATAACATAAAGATTAAACGAAATTTTAAAAATGGGGGCATTAATCGTTATACAAACAGTGGTGCTTCTATCAAACAGTTGTCGTTATACGAACAGTCGTGCTTCGTATCCCCCATTTTTAAAACTTCGTTAATCCCTTCTTCGTTGTGCGTCATGCGACCAAACACTCTAATAATTTGACCAACCAAAACTAAATGGCAGACAAAGCAGATGATGAACACTTAGATGCTCCGACAAATATTCAATCGGAAAACCCTGCTAAAGAAATTATTCCCACTAAGGACACGGAAACCACTACCCCAAAACAAGAAACTGAAAATATGGAAGTACATCATCACCCTGATCTTCATCATAAACCTAAAAAATGGAAAGAATATTTTCTTGAATTTTTGATGATATTTCTTGCTGTAACAATGGGATTTTTTGCGGAAAACATCAGGGAATCATATAATGACAAGGAAAAAATTCATCAACTTACGGTTTCGCTGATGAATGACCTGAAAATTGATACAGTTCATTTAACTGAGCTCCTCGAAAAAAGCAATCGTAAAATAAACCAAATTGACAGCCTTTATGCTATTTTGCAACAGCCAAAGGATAAAATAAATAATCTTGATCTACAAAGATTAGTAGTTAGCGCATCGCTTAATTTCAATTTTGTGCCATCCAGTGGAACCATCAGCGAGCTGAAAAGCACGGGAGTTTTTCGCCTATTCTCTGCTACAAAAATCCCCGGACTTATCAACAGTTATGAATCAGCGGTAAATTCAACCAAGATCGTAGCGGACATTGAATTTGATTATAGCAGACAATATATTGAGAAAGGATTTATGTTGAAGCATTTTACACCTGAAAACATTTTTAACTACACAGATTCCGCTTCTATCAGCTCTCACAGTTTTATTCCCATCAATGACAAGCTCAGGAATATTACACAAGAGGATCTTGTGCAATTCAGTGCTGATTTGATGCTTTATAAAACCTATGCTTTGTACCTTGAAAATTTATATAAGAGGGATCGCCAGCAGGCTGTTGCTTTTATGAAAAACATACGCGACGAATTCGAATTAAATGATCAATAAAAATAGTAATTAAAAGTTGTCAGGTTATAAAATACAATTAAAAGATGAGGGAAGAAGCACGAACGCACAACATTAGGTTTGCCGCAATACTGGCTGACGAATAAATCCTCATCTTTTTGTTCGCTATGAGCAGCGGTTCGGTCGAACGTATTTCTATTCGGCTTAAGTTCCTATCTTCAACATCAATAATTCTATTGGGCTTCAGTTCCGTGCTGGACATTATAAAATCCAGCACAGCAGCAAGCCCTCAACGTTGTACGTCACCCTATTGAACATCCTACACATATACAAACATCCATGATTTTGCCGACCCGACCCCACGCTATTTTTAGCACATTGCAAGGCACACAAGACCCCGACACAAAGCCAACCTTGCAAAGAGCTAAAAATGCCAATGCACAGCCCACCCACCCCGGCTGACGAAATTCTTATGAACGGCACCTTAAACATCAGCAAAACAATTACTATCAACAACCCAAAATATTTTAAAATATCTTACTATTTACATCACACTAACCTCCAAGAATTTCACTACATGCTTTATTTCATTAACACAAGTCGCATAAACCTTGACAAAAACCAGTAACTTAAATTATTGACTTAATAATCGTTACTTATTTTATTTTTACTTAAAAATATATTTATGAGCCATCATGAAAAAACAGACAAACAAGTTGTTATCTCTCAACTTATATGTTTCCTGCTTGCAAGTGTCATTGGTTTTATGGCAGATTTATTTGGTAAGGAAGGTAGAGAAGTTATTTACAAATTCGTAGATGCCATTTTTATTACAGGAACTATTTTAGTTGCCATGAAGCTGGCAAGAGAAGGTTGGGACATGGCTGCAGGAGGTTATACATTGTTATCAATTGCGTGGGGTGTATTTTTTCTGGCTAAGGATTTTCAGGAACAAACAGTCGGGGTTGATATTTTGGCATCTTCATTTTATTTTCTATTGCCATCAATGATATTAATTGCTTTTTACACACCTTTTCCTTTATACGTAAAAGCAATTGGGTTACTCACGATAGTTCCCTCGCTTATTGGTTTAATATTCATCAAAACAGATGCAGCAAAAGCTGATTATTTATTATGGAGAAAAATCAGTTATCAGGCAGTGCATATTACAAGCCTGTGTTGGGGATTTTTCTTTTTATGGCAATATAGAAAAGCAACAAAAAAAGTGGAGTAAGGGGTAAGGAAATTATAATTATTTTCTGGCAAGTTTTTCAATGTTATCACGAAATGTTTCACCAACAGGTAATTCCGTTTCTTTTATAAAAATGGTATTCTTACGAACTGCTGTTATTGCAGAAATAGCAATTAAATAGGATTTATGAATCCTTATGAATTTATTTGGCGAAAGTTCGGGCTCTATTGAAAAAGTAAGTGGTGCCCAGGATTTATCTTTTTCGAACCATTTTCTTTCAGATTTAGGGCAATTA
>JANXQO010000133.1 GCA_025353485.1 Chitinophagales bacterium | reverse complement strand
TAACTATTAAAATGCCTCTTTCTTTGCCTTATCAAAACGACTCTAAAGATTTTGAGCGGATAACCGGTGAAGTAAATTTTAATGGCAAAATTTATAAATATGTTAAGCGGAAAATAGAAAATGGAGAATTTGTTTTATTGTGTTTGCCTGATAAAAATAAAATGCAGATAGAAAAACAGAAAGATGATTTTTTTAAGAATACAAATGATATAGCACAGAATACTAATTCAAAAAAATCAGACAATTCAAAATCATTTTCATTTAAAAATGTTTCAGGTGAATATGATGAGTATTCATTTAGTTTTAATATAAATTCACTCAGTAACAGGGTCCCAATATTTGGGTTATACAGGGATGAAAATTTACTCTTCTCACCCCACATCTCGCCGGAACAGCCACCGGATGTTTTGCCTTCATAATTATTTCTGATACAAATTATTTGTTCATTCATTGAATGAACTTTATTCCTTTTCTATTATTAAAATTTTATTTCAATATGAAAAAAATCCTGATGTGCTGTTTGGCGCTTATCGTGTTATGGGGATGTAATTCTAAAAAAAATTACGTAGCTGTTTTTAATGATCCACAGTTGTATTGCAATACAGTTCACGAATTAAACACTGTTGTAATGGGGAATAATTTCAGTCCTATTATTGCATCCCGAAATTATTTATATGCCAATATAGCTGCCTACGAAGTAATAGCCGCCGGCTATCCGCAAAAATATAATTCATTAGCAGGGCAGTTGAGAGACCTGCAAAGCCTTCCCAAGCCTGAGCAAAACAAAAAAATAGATTTTGAATTTGCTTCTCTTCTTGCATTTTGTAAATTGGGAGAATCAGTTACGTTTCCGGAAGGAAGTATGAGCGGATATGTTGACAGTCTTAAAATTAAGGCTCATGATAACGGGATGCCGGATGAGGTTTTTGATAATTCTGTTGCTTTTGCAGACACAGTGTCTTCTGCAATTTTAAAATGGAGTAGAAAAGATAATTATGCACAAACAAGAAGCGCCGAAAGATATTCTGTTACAGAAGAGGAAGGAAGATGGGTTCCCACGCCTCCTGCCTACACATCAGCGTTAGAACCGCATTGGAACATGATTCGTCCCTTGGTAATGGATAGCTGCAATTCTTTTGCTCCTCCTGCCCCATACAAGTTTGATATTAAGGATACAACCAGCGATTATTACAGGCAGGTTATGATGATTAAAAATGCTGTTGAAAATTTAACCCCTGATCAAAAACACATGGCTGATTTTTGGGATGATAATCCTTTTAAATTAAATGTATCAGGACATGTTATGTATGGAACTAAAAAGTTTTCACCTCCCGGTCATTGGATGAGCATTATTGGTATAGGCGCAAAAAAAGCAAAGGCAGATTTTGCTACCACAGTTTATGCTTATGCTAAAACCAGTATTGCCCTTTTTGATGCTTTTATACAATGTTGGGATGCTAAGTATAAGTACAATACCGCACGCCCGGAAACAGTGATTAATAAATATTTTAATGCTGATTGGCAACCGTATTTACAAACTCCTCCGTTTCCTGAATATACCTGTGGGCACTCAACATGTTCTTCTGCTGCCGCTGAAGCTTTAACGAGTGTGTTCGGCGACAATTTTGCTTACACAGATACATCGGAACTGGAATTTGGAATAAAAAGCCGTAGCTACAAATCATTTCGTGATGCTGCTGAAGAAAATAACTGGGCAAGATTTTATGGCGGATTGCATTTCCATTATTCATGTATTGTAAGCACTGAATATGGAAGAAAAGTAGGTGATCTTGTTGTAGATCGTTTAAAAATGAAAAAAATTTAAAACAAACTAAAAAAACTTTTTATGAAAAAAGTATTATCAATATTATTAAGTGTATTCTTTACAATTCTTATTTCACACAAGGTTAGCGCACAGGGATGTGTAGCTATTAAAGGAACTGCGGGTATTTGCAGTCGCCCAACTGATAGTAAAGGATGGGAAATAAATCTTACTAACCGTTATTTTAAATCGTATAAACATTATGTAGGTAGTGTAGAGCAAAAGCAAAGGGTTGAAGAAGGAAGTAATGTTATCAATCATGCTTACGAACTTGATGTTACTGCAATAAGAACACTTAACTCAAGATGGTCACTGGCAATTACAATACCCTTCCTGTCCTATAGCCGTTCGTCATTGTATGAGCATGACGGAAAAACAAGACATAGCACACATTCATTCGGTATAGGTGATGCCCGGTTTTCTGCATACAGGTGGATGTTAGATCCACTAACATCACACAAAGGAAATATACAACTTGGGTTAGGAATAAAATTGCCTACCGGTAATTATAATTACCAGGATTATTTTTATAAGAAAGCAGACTCTCTTGTTCTCGGGCCGGTTGATCAATCTATCCAGCCGGGTGATGGCGGTACGGGTTTAACCTTTGAGTTAAACACTTTTTATAATTTCAATCACAGGCTGGGTGTGTATGGAAACTTCTTTTATCTTTCCAATCCACGTGAAGTGAATGGCACCTCCACAACAAGAGGAAGCATAGCGTCTGCAACTGCAAAAAAATACAATACCGATGTAATGAGTGTGCCTGATCTTTTTATGTCAAGGGCAGGGTTGGCATACATGATTAACAATATTACTTTTTCCGGTGGTGTACGTATAGAAGGTCTTCCTTCAAAAGATTTAATTGGCGGCAGTCGTGGTTTCAGAAGACCCGGCTATATTATTTCTGCCGAACCCACCATAACATGGGTAACTAAAAAAGTAAGTTTCAACATTGCTGTTCCTGTTGCATTAAAAAGAGATCGCACACAAAGTGATTCAGATAAAAGACAAACCATAGATACCGGTACGTATAAACAAGGTGATGCGGCATTTGCTGATTATTCAATAAATTTTGGATTTACTGTAAAGTTCTAAGATGATATAAATAAAATTAGAATGATAGATCCATGAAGAAACTTTTTTGGGTTGGTATAATTTGTTTATTGGTATTTGAAATATTAAATGTGTATTTCATTATGCCAATGCCCGGCAGCCAAAGAATGAATAGTATTGATGTTGCTTATTTTTTATATCAATGGCGTTGGGTATTTAGATGTCTATTCGGATTAATCATCATAGTTGGACTTTTTAAAAACAAATGGAAACGAAAATGGTTATTGATATTTCCTGTTGGCATTCTTGGCGCCGTTATCTACATGGCCAATTTTGTAATGGCTGCAGACCACATGTTTTACCAACCCGAAAAATTGTTGTTAGTAAATGCTGCAGAAAATAAAGTTGATTCCGGCCGATTAGTTATTGGCGTAATAAATAACGGAGAAGCTAAAGCATATCCTATTCAATTTTTAGGTTTTCATCATCAGGTGCAGGATACGATCGGCGGAAAGCCTGTGATAGTTACGTATTGTACTGTATGCAGAACAGGCCGCGTTTTTGAACCTTTGGTAAATGCTAAACAAGAACAATTCAGATTGGTTGGGATGGATCATTTTAATGCAATGTTTGAAGATAAAACTACAGGAAGCTGGTGGCGACAGATTACAGGCGAAGCTATTGCCGGTAAATTAAAAGGTGAACATTTACCTGAAATATTCAGTACACAAACATCCCTTGCAGAATGGTTGCGGCTAAATCCAAAGTCTCTTGTAATGCAGTCTGACCCTGCATTTATAAAATCATACGACAGCACAACGAAATATGAAACCGGGAAAAGCAAAAGTAAATTAACGGGAACTGACAGCCTTTCGTGGAAAAATAAATCATGGGTGATCGGAATAAAAATTGACAAGGAAAGAAAAGTATATGATTGGAACAAATTAAAAACAGAACGTCTCATTCAGGATAAAATAAATAATACTTCTTTACTGCTTGTATTGGCAACAGACGATAAAAGTTTTTTTGCTTTTGAAACCCCTGACGCAAACCCAAAATTTTCTTTAGCTAATGATACGATCATTTATAATAATCATCGCTATAGAATTGACGGGAGAGGTATTGATACATCTTTTTCATTAAAGCCAATACCAGCCTATCAGGAATTTTGGCATAGCTGGCAAACTTTTAATCCGGGTACAAAAAAGTAAGCTCTATAATAATGAAATTGAAAAATTAAAAATGATAACCCGTGATGGATTTATATTAAGACCTTTTCGTGCTACAGATAAAACGGCGTTGGCAAAACATGCCGATAATAAAAAGATCAGCGATAATTTAAGAGACAGGTTCCCTCATCCTTACACAGAAGAAGACGCCGAATGGTTTATAAATTTTGTATTGGAAGATAATGACCAGGTAAAACATTTTGTTATAGAGATAAACGGCGAAGCTGCCGGAGCGATAGGCCTTACACCGGATGAGGATATTTTTCGGTTGAACGCCGAGATAGGCTACTGGCTTGGTGAAGAACATTGGGGCAAAGGAATTATTACCGCTGTTATTAAAGCAACAGTAAAATATGCATTTGAAAATTTGGGTGTTAAAAGAATTTACGCAACACCATTTGTAACAACCATCGGATCATCCAGGGCTTTAGAAAAAGCAGGATTTATAAAAGAGGCAACCATACATAACGGCGTTATTAAAAATAATAAAGTGCTTGATTATTATATTTATTCTATTACAAATTTTTGATGACCCGCTTTGAATAAGAATGATTAAAAGTTTTTAAAAATAAAAAATGAACTTAGTGCTGGTGTTGGTGCAGCTCTCTCACAAAACCCGTTTGAACACCAACAAAGGTGAAAATAATAAAATACTGGATTATTATATTTATTCAATCACCGGTTTTTGATATATATATTAGTTGTTCCTAAAAAATTGATGGTGTTAATTGTATCAAAGCAATCCTTTTTAGAACAGGATTTTTAAACCACATGAAACTCATGAAAAAAAAATATTCAATTTTATTAATACTTATCATTTGTACAGCGGGTTGTAAACTGTATGCACAAAAGAAAGTAATAACAGATTCTATTAAGCCTGTTTATTTAGACAGTGTAAAAGTGAATGCATATTTGCATGCCGATGAAAAATATTTAAATGATGTAGTGGGCACAAATATTTTTGCAGGTAAAAAAACAAATCTTGTTTTAGTAGATGGGGCTAAAATGAGCCTGGCTCAAAATATTACCCGAACTATTTATGCAAAAATTCCCGGCATAACAATGTGGGATATGGATGGGGCAGGTTTACAGGTAAATATAGGTTCACGTGGTACAGATTCTCATCGCTCTATTGAAATGAATATGAGGCAAAACGGATATAATACCAACTCTGATATATTTGGCTATCCTGAAAATCATTATACCGTACCTATGCAGGGTGTGCAGGCAATACAATTGGTGCGGGGGTCGGCTGCATTGCAGTTTGGCAGCCAGTTTGGCGGCATGATGGATTATGTAATGAAGAATGGAGACAGCACCCCCCCTTTTGTATTGGAAAGTGAGCAAACAACAGGCTCCAATAACTTTTTTAATTCTTACAATGCAGTGGGAGGTACTTCCGGTAAGCTAAATTATTATGCGTATTATGATTCTCGCTCAGGCAAAGGCTGGCGGCCTAATGCAGCATTTAATTATCACGCATATTATGCCTCTTTACAATATCGCTTCAGCAAAAAAGCCAGTCTTGCCTTGCAATTTTCAAGGATGGATTATGTACAGCAAATTGCAGGCGGACTTAATGATGCACAGTTTACTGCTAACAATAAACAATCGGTACGTGCAAGAAATTTCTTTCAGCCGGTAATTAATATTCCTGCAGCTATATTTAAATACAGCCCTTCTGCAAATACACAAATAGAAATAACTGCGCATGCATTATTTGGGCAACGCAACAGTGTGCAGTTTATAAACCCTCCCAATATTGCGGACTCTTTTAATACAGGCATTGGCTCTTATAATCCGCGGCAGGTTGATAGAGATTATTATGATGCTTTTACCACAGAAGCCAGATTGCTGCACAGGTACCGCTTGGGTTCTGTAAATAGTGTATTAACAACAGGCATCAGATTATTTACAGAACTTACCCGGCGTAAACAAAAAGGAGTGGGAACAACAGGCAGTAATTTTGATCTTTCACTGATAAAACCTTATGGTGTTGACCTTAGATTTACCACAAATAATTATGCTGTGTTTGCTGAGAACATGATAAATATTACGCCACAGTTTTCTATTACACCCGGCTTTCGTTTCGAAATAATTAACAGCAATATGAAAGGTGTTATTAATAATGCATCTGTTCCTGTTGCTTATAAAGGCAGCAGAAAATTTCCTTTATTTGGCATGGGTTTGCAATACCAGGTTAATAAATTCAGCCAGTTGTATGCAAATATTTCACAGGCATATCGCCCTTATTTATATTCAACCATCACCCCATCGGACAGGTTAGATATAATTGATGCCAATCTTAAAGACAGCAGGGGATATGATATTGACTTTGGCTACAGAGGACAATATAAAGATGTATTTCATTTTGATGTAAATGCCTTTTATCTTTTTTATGGCAACAGGGTTGGATTGATTACAACAAAAGATAATAACAATATATCGCATTTATTTACCACCAATATTGGCGATGCGGTTACAAAAGGAATTGAGGCTTATATAGAAATTTCTTTAATTAAAATATTTACTGAGAAAGAAAAGATAAATGACATACGCCTTTTTAATTCGTTCGCATATAACCATGCGGTTAATACAAAAGCGCTTATCAATAAAGCTGGAACAAATACAAGCATTGCGGGCAACAACGTGGAAAATGTACCTGAAATAATGAATAAAGCAGGTATTACATTTCAACATAAAACAATGAGCGCAACTATTCAATATTCATACACGGGTAAAAGTTATAACGATGCTTTAAACACAATTCAGAGTGCCAATGGAATTACAGGGTTGATACCCGCTTATCATGTATATGATGTAGTGTTTTACTGGCAATTTAAAAAAACATACCATCTAAGTGCAGGCATAAATAATTTTACTGATGAAAAATATTTTAACCGGAGAATTACTTTTTATCCGGGACCTGGTATTTTGCCTGCAGACGGAAGAACTTTCTATATATCTTTTGGAATAAAAATTTAATACCAGCCTTAAATATTTTTTTATGATAGAAAATTCAATTAACAACAAAGCCATAAACGTACCTTATAAAATAATTGAGAAACAACTTTTGCATTTTATTGTTTGGTTTAACCGGCTTGCGCTGGCTGTAGTATTTATATGGTTTGGTTTTCTCAAGATTATTCATGCATCACCTGCCGAACCGCTTGTAAAACATTTGCATGAAGTAACGCTGGTAAAGTTTATCCCTGTCAATACATTTGTTGTGCTGTTGGGTTGCATTGAATGCGTGATTGGGCTTTTGTGGTTAATACCCAGGTTTACAAAGGCTACAATTGTTTTATTTGCATTGCAGATGTTTACTACTTTTTTGCCCTTATTTTATCTGCCGCGGGATACCTGGCAACATTCATTTGTGTTAACGTTAGAAGGGCAGTATATCGTTAAAAACCTTGTATTACTGGCCAGTGCAGCCACTATTGTATTTGTTTATATGCAGGAAAAAAAAGGAAAGATAATCACTTCAACTGGCCTGAATAAAAACGCAGAAAGCAAAGAAAATAATCAATTATTTCCTGCCTGGTTTAGCCGTGAAGAGAAGAAGGCCCGGGAATTTTCTTAATACTTATACAATGAATCCTGGATTTAAAACAGTGCTTAAACTTTTGGAAAGTTCCAAACTTTCCAAAAGTTATGGTACACTGGTATTTTGCCTGCAGACGGAAGAACATTTAATGTTTCTTTAGGGATAAAAATCTAATTTAATCTTATTACCAACGCCTGGTAAGGCTGCAATTTTATTGCTCTTTTCTGCAAAGTAATTTCTTTTAAATTATTAATTAAAACCTGTCCTGCCGTTCCTATGTTTTTAGGCATATCAAATGTTGTAGGCATCTTTGAAAAGTTTAGAACAACTAAAACTTTTTTGTTATCAAGTGTACGTGTGTATGCGTAAACAGTTTTATTTTCTTTGTCAAGCAATTCATATTTCCCGTAAACCAGTTCAGGCAAGGCCTTACGAAGCTTAACCATTTTTTTAAAATAATTTAAAATTGAATTTGGATCTTTTTCTTCTGCTGCAACATTTACTTTTTTATAATTAGGATTTACTTTTAACCAGGGAGTTGCATTGGAAAATCCTGCATTTTTACTGTCATCCCATTGAAAAGGAGTGCGTCCGTTATCTCTTGCAGAAATTTTTTGCCCCTGTAAAAAATAATCAAGATCGCCGTTTTCATTTTTTGTTTTCTCATACATGTTTATGGTTTCAATATCCTTGTAATCTTCAATGCGGTCAAACTTAATATTGCTCATGCCTAACTCATCTCCAAAATAATAATAAGGAGTTGCTCTCATTGTCATTAAAAAAGTAGTAAGCATTTTAGAAGATGCTTCACGGTATTTGGGAGCATCATTTCCCCACCGGGTAAGCATTCTCGGCTGATCATGATTGCCGAGATAAACTGTTCCCCAGCCTTTCTTTGCAAAAACGCTATCCCATTTTGTATAAACGTTTTTAAATTCCAAAAGACTGTATCCATTAGGATCCATATGCTTGAACTGTCCGGGTAAATAGCCGATACCCATTCCTTCAAAATGATACAACATATTTAATTCCTTACGATCAGGATCAACAAAGTTGTGTGCCGTTTCTGTTGTAACACCAAGCCCTTCTGCCACCGACATTACATAGTATTTGCTTAATGCTTCTTTATTCATTTCTTTTAAGTATTCATGAAGATGTGGGCCATCGGCATAATACGCAACAAAATCTCCATGATACTTTGCAGGCAATTCGGGAAACGTTGTATCTTTTGAAATCGCAGAAATAACATCCATCCTAAAACCATCAACTCCTTTTTTAAACCAGAAGTTCATCATGTCAAAGATCTCTTTTCTAAGCTTTGGATTTTCCCAATTTAGATCGGGTTGCTTACGTGAAAAATAATGCAAATAATATGCATTGGTAGTGCTGTCATATTTCCATGCACTTCCATCCACATCAAAAAAACTAAAGCGGTGTGCAGGCTTTCCTCTTTCAGCATCCCACCAATGATAATAATTTCTGTAAGGATTATCTCTTGATTTTCTTGATTCCTGGAACCACTTGTGTTCATCGCTGCTGTGGTTTACAACAAGGTCAAGCACCATTTTTATTTTTCTCTCATGCATGCCTTTTAGCAGGGCATCAAAATCTTTCATCGTTCCAAATTCTTTCATTATTCCACGGTAATCACTAATGTCGTAACCATTGTCATCATTGGGCGATCCGAATATTGGATTCAGCCAAACTACATCAATGCCGAGGCTTTTTATGTAATCAAGTTTTGAAATAATTCCTTTAAGGTCGCCTACACCATCGCCATCGCTATCTTTAAAACTGCGTGGGTAAATTTGATATACAACAGCTTCTTTCCACCATTTTCTATCGTTATCAATTTTTTGCGCTGATGCTTTATTGGTTATCATAAAAAAAGAAATAAAAAGTATAGAAAGAATTGTTGGGAGCTTTATATTTTTCATGAGAAAATATTTTGATATTAGACAATCATTGCATGCTTACAAATGTACGTAAGATAATTGCTGATTATTGCAGGAACACCACATGAAGATCATGGGTCAATCTTTTCTTCAAGCAAACAAAATTCATAAGGTTGTATAATTAAATATTCATCATCCTTTCCAATAGCATAATTTTTTCCTGACCAGTGATCATATAGTTTATGAGTAAAACCATTTTCTTTAAATGCATACCAGGTTACAAAGGAGGGTTTATCGTTAAAATTATACAGACAGAATAATCGTTTTATTTTCATTGATCTTATAAATCCTGCAACATGAATATTGTGCGGTGTAACCCAGGTAAGATTGCTATGATCTGCAACTTCAGATATTTTTTTGCGTATACTTAATAATTTTTTCGTGCCTGAAAAAATTCTTTCTTCAACAGTTCCTTTTACATCAATATTTTTATTTTTTGTCCAGTCAATATTGGGGCGATGCATCCACCTGTTATCATAGCTTTTGCCATCATCAGTTAAATAAATATAATCATTGGTGTAACCCAATTCATCTCCATAAAAAAGCATAGGCAGTCCGCCAATAAAAAAACTAAGCGATTGCATTAATAAAATTTTATTGACAGATGTTGTAATTTCTTCTTCATTATTTTCATCAATAGCATTTTCCAAACCACAAAGCGAAGCAAGTGTCCCACTGATTCTTGCATCACCGGTTTTAGGATTGTAAGAAAATAAAGCTCCCTTTGAAGGCGAGCCTGTAAAACTTCCTGAATAATAATTTTTTAAAAAATTTCTGTGCTCGTAAGCATTAAATCCAGCCTGCTCAATCATATAATCATCATAACCTAAACCAATATCATCATGGCAGCGTGTATACGTTATCCATGAAGTGCCAAAAGGTTTTTGTAATAAAACATGTTGTGCCGCAAGCATAACCCTTGTATCGCCCGTTGCCAGGGCATCCCATTGCAAAGCCATCTGCGTGGCGTTATAAGCAAAGTCACATTCCTGGGATATATATTCACCTTCTCCAAAATATTTTATAATTGCCTGCGGCGCTACAATTGCTTCGCCCAAAAGCGCCATACCCGGCGTAGCCACCTGCACACATTGTTTTATAAGTCGCAAAAGCGTATGGGCCTGCGGAAGGTTTTGTGAAGTTGTTCCAGGTTCTTTCCATATAAAAGCAGGTGCATCAATTCGTAAAATATCTACGCCAAGGTTGGCATAAAAAAAAATATTTTCCAACATTAAAATAAGTACTTCCGGGTTAGCATAATTCAGGTCCCATTGATAATTATGAAAAACCGTCATCACCCATTTATCACATTCAGGAACGAAAGTAAAATTCCCGGGAGCAGCTTCAGGAAATATTTCGGGCATTGTTTTATCATACTCATCCGGAATATTTCTGTCATCATACATGTAAAAAAAATCCTGAAATTTTTTGTCTCCTGCTTTTGCTTTTTCAGCCCACTCATGATGATGTGAAGTATGATTGAGAACAATGTCAATCATCAGGAACATATTTTTTTCCCTCATCTTTTGCCGCAGATTTTTCAGGTCGGATAATGTTCCAAATCTTTTATCTATTTTTCTAAAATCAGATACAGCATACCCTCCGTCACTTTCTCCATCAGGGCTTTCAAATAAAGGCATCAGGTGCAGAACATTTACTCCAAGATCATCCAGGTATTCAAGTTTTTCTTCCAGATTTTTCAACGTTCCGGAAAACCGGTCAACATATAAACTCATACCGGCGAGATCATTACTTAAAAACCAATTTCCTTTTTCAATTTTGGCATTATCAATCTGCTGTAACTGTTCAGCACGATCTGTGAACGCTTTTATAATTGTCTCAATCAATCTTTCAAATAATACATCTGCATTTTTATCAATGCTGTACAATTGGTGAAATAAAGAATTGATGGATGATATGTTGGCAATGAATCTGGAATAAAATGAGAGATGTCCGGATTGTATTTTCAAAAACGCTTTTTCTAACCCCTGATCAATTTTTTTGTGAAGTTGATACTCGTACATGTTTTGTTCAAATTAATCAAAGATCAGGTTATTTAAATGTTTAAAAGCCTCCATAGCGCCCATGTACTCACACGTACGGGCACCGGCTTTGTTTCCATTTGCAATAATTTCTTTCCAATCTTCAATATTCAAAGCCTGTATCATTTGTAAAGAATATTTACTTAACTGGTATAGCACAGCGCCAACAAATGCATCGCCTGCACCGGTAGTGTCAATTGGTTTTACATCAATGCTGGGGACAATTATTTTTTCTTTTTGGAGTACGAGCATGGTCCCTTCTTTACCTAATGTGACGGCAAAAGTTGCATTGGTTTTTTCTGATAAAATAGTGGCGGCATCAAAAACAGAATCACTGCCGGTTATGAGCATTGCTTCTTCTTCGCTCACTTTAAAAAAATGACATTGCTGCATAAAGTGCCATGCCTGTTCAATAAATGTTTCGGTGTTATTAATAAATAACAGTTGACGATAGTTAGGATCAAAACTGATAAAAATATCTTTGTCCAAAGCTTTTTGTAATAAGCTTTTATAAACATCCTGTAAAGGGCCGGGAAGAAACGCAGTGGCAGAACCAAAGTGTATAATAGAGCATTCGGCAAGATCAATTCCTTCAATATCTTTTTCATTCAGTTGCCCATCGGCACCGCGGTTAAAAACAAAATCACGTTCCCCATCTTTCATCAGTGATACAAATGCAAAAGTGGTAAATGAATTTTTATCCTGAACCATCCAGATAGTGGATACGCCAAAGTCTTTCATTACATCTATCAGTTGCTGGCCAAAAGGATCTGCACCTACTTTTGCTGATAACAAAACATCACCGCCCAACGCTGCAATAGCCGCTGCTACATTGGTTGGCGCCCCACCCGGCTTTTTTAAAAAATGCTCTCCTTTGGAAAGAGATAATCCGGTATCTGTACAGATCATATCAATCAGCGCTTCACCGATGCATAGAATTTTTTTCATGTGTTGATCTTTATATAAGTTTTAATGCGCCCCGCTCATATTAACTGTTACATCAATTTCAATATCTACTTTATTAGATTTAATAAGCATCGTAGCAAACGAAGCAAGCAATAAAAATACCCCGGCAAATGTTATGGCTTTACCCGGATCGTTGCCGAGAAAATGCTTAAGCACATACCCAAAAGTAATATTCTGGAGTATCATTGGTATCACGATCATCATGTTTATAATACCCATGTAAACACCATATCTTTCTTTAGGAATATTATTTACAACCATTAAATAAGGCACACCCATCATGCTTGCCCAGGCAATTCCAAAACCCGTCATAGGAGCAAACAATAAATATTTATTTTCGATGTGAGGAAATATAAGTAAGCCAACACCGGCCATTATAAGGCAAACAACATGTACTGATTTTGGGCTGTACCGCCGGGCAAGACCAACGAGTGCAAAGGCTGATAAAAATGTTGCAATGTTATACCATCCATTTACAAGCCCTGTCCAGCCAACTGCTTCTTCGTACAAAGCTTTATTAAGTACAGGAGATGTTTTCCAAACAGATTGCGCAATACTTTTTGATGCATTTTGCCAATAACAAAACAATGCATACCATTGAAATAAATATACCAATGCCAATTGCCACATCACTTTAGGCATGTGTTTTATGGAAGAAAAAATTTCTTTCAATGGCTCTAAAATGCCGCCCTTATTGGCTTTTAGTTTTATTAATTCTTCATCCGTTGGAGGTATCTCCGGAGTTTTATAAATTGACCAGCTCACAGAAGCAATAGAGCAAATTGAGCCAAGAAAAAAGGAGGCAAACACCCAATAAGGTATTCTTCCATGCTCACCATGTATATTTTTTTGAAAGAAAAATAATGAAACGTTGGCAAGTGTAATGCCTAAGCCGGTAAAAAAACTTTGCGTTAAAAAACCTGTGGCATGTTGATCGGGGGGTAATTTATCAGCGATCAATGCACGATATGGTTCCATTGCTGTATTATTGGCGGCATCTAAAATCCATAACAATCCTACAGCCATCCATAATGTACTGCTGAAAGGGTAAAGAAATAAACAGATGCTGCAAAACAATGCACCAATAAAAAAATAAGGCTTTCTGCGGCCAAAGCGGGGCGACCATGTTTTATCACTCATGGCACCGATGAGTGGCTGAATTAATAAACCGGTTATTGGTCCGGCCAAATTTAATAAAGGGATCTGATCCGGCGTGGCACCAAGAAAATCATAAATGGGATTTACTGCACTCTGCTGTAACCCAAAACTGTACTGGATTCCAAAGAATCCAACGTTCATATTTATTATTTGTGAAAAAGACAACCTGGGTTTAAGAAATGACATGTGCCGTTATTTTTTTAATTTGAATGACATTAAATAATTATTCTTAAAAAAAATTCTACAGGTGTTTGATAATGGTCACAAAAAATTTGCTTACAAATGTAAGGTAAGATACTGCTGTATTTGCCATTACCTTAGTGATTATATTGTATATTCGGTTTTATTAATTATAACGATTGTGCTATGCAAAACTGGAGAATAAAACTTTCCCTTTTCCTTAATTATTTTGTGTTTGCAATTTTGCTCAACAGTGTAGGTACTGTTATTTTACAAGTGCAGAATAATTACGGCATTACACAGGGATCAGCAAGTATTTTAGAAGCCTTTAAAGATCTTAGCATTGCCATCGTTTCTTTTTTGGTTGCCTCTTACATTGCACGAATAGGTTATAAACGTTCCATGCTGCTGGCGCTGGCCCTTGTTATTATTGCATGTTTGCTAATGCCATTTATTGGCGGCTTTGCTATGACCAAAGTGCTTTTTGCATTAACAGGTGCAGGCTTTGCCTTAATAAAAGTATCGGTTTTTGCAACTATTGGTTTGGTAACGTCTAATAAAAAAGATCATGCAAGCTTTATGAATTTTATCGAGTCTTTTTTTATGATAGGTATTTTAACCGGCTATTTTATTTTCAGCGCATTTGTAGACAGCGCTGATCCAACTTCTACATCATGGCTGAAAGTTTATTATTTACTTGCAGGAATTTCAGCGCTGGCTTTTTTATTATTACTAAGTTCTCCATTAGATGAATCATCAGTTAAAACGCCTGAAACAAAACCACTCAGCCAGGATTTTATTGATATGTTTAAACTTGCCATAAGGCCCCTGGTTTTAATTTTTGTTGTGAGCGCTTTTTTTTATGTATTAATAGAACAAAGTATTATGAGCTGGCTGCCAACATTTAACAGCCAGGTATTGCATTTATCAACATCACTTAGTATTCAAATGGCAAGTATACTTGCTGCCAGTACAGCTATTGGGCGTTTTATTGCAGGGATAGTTTTGAGAAAAATTCATTGGCTGCTGGTGCTTATTGTCTGCCTTGTTCTTGCCGCAATACTTGTTTTGTTAGTTATTCCATTGGCTTCTAAATTAAATGTAACATCAATAAACCATTGGGCTGATGCACCATTGGTTGCTTTTATTTTTCCTGTTATTGGTTTATTACTTGCCCCTGTTTATCCTGCAATTAATTCTGTTATTTTAAGTTCTCTTCCCAAAAGACAACATGGACCCATGAGTGGGTTGATAGTTATTTTTTCTGCCTTAGGAGGTACAACAGGTTCAATAATTACAGGACATATTTTTCAGGCGTATGGTGGGCAAACAGCATTTTATTTTTCTCTTGTACCAATAAGTATTTTAATTGTCAGCCTGATATTTTTTAACCGTTTGCAAAAGAAAACAACTGCTGATGTATTACCGGATACACTTCCTGTAAATTAATTTAAAAAATAAGTTGTGGAAATTTTTTCATTAGGAGAATTATTTGAACAGGTTCAATTGCAAAATATTTTTCCTGATGGCAAAACTTTTGTTGATTGCACTCCCCTCTCCAAACTTTCGCAAATACAAAAAAGTTATGAAGAACAAAAACATGAAACTGGTTTTGATCTTTCTGCATTTGTTCATAAACATTTCTCCCTGCCTAAAATTTATTCAACAGAATATGTAAGCGTTAAAGGAAGGCCGGTTACAGAACACATCGAAATGCTTTGGGATGAATTAACCAGGAAGACCGAAGAAGGCGAAAGCTCTTTGATACAATTGCCACATCCATACATTGTTCCCGGTGGCAGGTTTAGAGAAATTTTTTATTGGGACAGTTATTTTACTATGCTTGGATTGCAGGCTTCCGGACGAATTGATATGATACAAAATATGGTGGATAATTTTTCTTACCTCATTGATAAATATGGTTATATGCCTAATGGTAACCGCACTTATTTTTTAGGAAGATCGCAACCGCCATTTTATGCATCCATAATAAACCTTTTAAGTGAAGAGAAAGGGGTAAATATTTTAATCAAATATTTACCGCAACTTGAAAAAGAATATAGCTTCTGGATGAGAGGAAGTGAAGAGTTAGATGATAAAAATATTTCTGTTAATCGTGTTGCTTTACTACCTGATAGAAATATATTAAATCATTACTGGGATGAATTTGATACCCCCCGTCAGGAATCTTATAAAGAAGATGTTGAGCTGGCAAAGCAGGTAAGCGATGAAAAACAATTATACAGAAACATCCGTGCAGCCTGTGAATCAGGCTGGGACTTCTCTTCACGCTGGTTTAAAAATGAAAAAGATTTTACCAGTATTCATACAACAGAAATTATTCCTGTTGATCTTAATTGTCTTTTATTTAATCTTGAACAAACCATTGCGCAGGCTTACCAGCTTTCCAATGATAATTCATCTTCAGAAAAATATCAGAACGCAGCTAACAAACGCAAACAGGCTATTGAAAAATATTGCTGGAATGCAGAGAAGGCCTTTTATTTTGATTATGATTATGTTGCGGGCAAACAAAAACAATCACTCACCCTGGCAGCCACATTTCCATTATTTTTTAAACTTGCCAATAACAGACAGGCTGAAGGTGTTGCAAAATTTATACAGGAATATTTTTTATGCCCGGGAGGTTTGCAAACAACAACTGTTACAACACCCCAGCAATGGGATTCTCCTAATGGCTGGGCACCTTTACATTGGATAGCAATAAAGGGATTGGCAAATTACGGATATGATAAACTTGCAAAAGACATTGCACAACGATGGATGAGCATTAATGAAAAAGTATATAATAATACAGGCAAGATGATGGAGAAATATAATGTTGTAGCAACTGATCTTGAAGCCGGTGGCGGGGAATATCTTTCGCAGGATGGCTTTGGCTGGACGAATGGAGTTTATCTTGCTTTGCACAAATTGATAAAACAATTTGTTGTTCGGGAAGAATAAGAAATAATCTGCGGGGGGCTTTTTTGTAAAAGTCCCTAAAAGTGGAGCTGCAGGGAGTTGAACTCATCCCATAACTACATAATATTCAAGTATTATTTACATTAAGTTTTCAGCACTCACTGAATGACTCAAGTATCAAATTCTTTCTATTAATATTAAGAACTAACATTTGAAGTAAGTAAAGTTACGTAAAATAAAAAATAGTTGATAATAATTTTGGTGATTGCGAAGTATATTTCCCAATAATCATTTAGCAATAACCAATACATAACATTTTATAAAATTATTTGTTGGCAATGAAGCGGTAATCCGCGTTGGTTCTACTGATGCGAGTATTGAGTTGTTCAACACTTTAAAAGCGGATCATCAAAAAAGAGCCGTCCTCAAATGCTCTTTTAAATTTTATAAACAACGTGAGTTCGATTTAAGGATGTCAGAATTACAGGCAAAGTTGTAATGATTGAGAATTATCTGTTTGAAAATGACTAGCTAATGAAGGTTTTTTGGGCATGAAATGATAGGCACCGATTGCAGAAAAAATATTGATGATAAATCCATGTATACTTCTATGTCTGGAATGTTCTAACTGGCAAATATTTTTAAGACTATCCATCACACATTCTATCACACTTCTTTTACGTAACATAATCTTATCATAGGCGCTCATAAGTTTATTCTTCATGTTCATTAGTGTCCCGTTAAATTAGTTCAAATTTTAGTTGTTCATATTTTTGTCCTTTGACATTCTTATAGACAGAGCTTTGCAATAACTTATTTAAGGGCGTTTTGTCAAAAAGTGAAACACTCATTATTTGTAACATTTCATATGTTGATAGGGTTGTTTTGAGTTTACTTTTAATTACTGCAACTAAAGTATAGGTAATGATTGCTATGTAAACCTGGGTCTTTACTGCATTGATTGATGTACCCCAAAATGATTTTATTTTCAGATGCTGCTTTATCCATTTAAAAAACAATTCTACTTTCCACCTATACTTGTACAACATAGCAATATCAACAGCGGATTGAGTAAAATTATTGGTTAAGAATACAAATGTTCTTCGTTGCTCTTTATCAAAATATTTAATTCTTCTTAAAACAACCGGATAGCTTGTTGATGATTTAACCCCTTTAAGCTTTACTTTCTGGTCACAAATAATGCCATTTGTTTTAACTGATTTTACAGAACTGATTCGTTTAAAATTAAAATTTTCTTTAGCTCTTGTAACATAAAATGCCTGTGACAGATTGATAGTAAATAAGCGTTTAAAATCCACATAGGCTTTGTCCATAATGTAGAACCCGCCTGCTTCGTAGGTCAGGACATCCAATGCGTTCACATCATGAACGTTGCCTTCTGTTATATGTACAAAAGCCGGAATGGAAGTTTTGACATCATATAGTGTGTGTATTTTTATTGCGCCTTTGGCTTTTCGAAAGCTTGCCCACCAAAATACGTTTAAGCAAAGGTCAATTGTGGTAGAATCAAAAGCATAAACATTTCCTGGAATCAACAATGTAAAATCAGGTTCATCCATTATGCAACCTCTTGCAATAGCAATCATTTCATAAGCAAAAGACTCGTAAATACAACAATTGCGTTGCTCATTAGCTATCGCTAAATTGGTGCGTGATACATTTTTTCCAAAGCCTAAATGATAGTATTTGTTAGAATGGGCACTGACCGTAATAAGCAAATCTCTTAAACTTTCACGACAGCTTAATTGACCAAACATCATACACATAAGTTGATTCCAGCAACTGAAATGTTTTACCCATTTGTTGCCATCGTGTGTTGAAACACATTTATCGAAAATTCGTGAAGGCAACAAAGAAGCGATTTGAGCAAATACATATTTTCCATTATTCATTCGGAATTTTAACGGAAATAAGTTGAGTTCAATTCAAATCGTCACCGTTTGTTTTTTGACTGAAATACAAGTCTATTAAGAATTTCAAAGAACTTTCATATAGTTTTACAGGACACTAATTCTTCATGTTCTTTCTTATTTTGGTAATGAGTTGTACTCCATCGAGGAAAAGTTTTTCAAACACAGAATCTTTAACGATATATCCTTTATCGCCATAAAGTTTTCCAAATAAATCTTTACATAGCTTTATTAATAGATTTTCGTTATTATCTGCTATATTTCCACGAGTAAGCCCGAAGCTAATTATTTCAGCTTTGTCGTTGATAATAATATGTAGTTTAAAACCAAAGAACCATCCGGTGGAAGTATGGCCTCTCTGAGCGATCCCTTTAAACTGACGGTGTTGATGAATGCGCTGATTTCTACACACAGCAATTTTAGTGGAATCAATGAAAGAGATGCCCGTACATTCACCAATGCAATGGGACATTACAAACATAAACAGTGGCAATGCCGCAGGCTTTTGAAGTTCCACAAACCGGTTATAAGAAACTAAAGCTGGAAACTCTTTTTGCAGATGAATATATACATAATCTTTATAGAAGTGTTTAAGAGTCCGGTAATCGGATTGATGAAAAGCAATAAGCAAAGTAATCACTTCACTCTTTGATAATCCGCAAGATTTATTTCTTGACGCTTTGGCAGATGTTAGAGGAATTCGGATAAGGCTTTGATTCATATTTTTTTCAAAAAGGATGCAATATTCATCAATAAGAAAGAAAAGTTCGGTAAATTGGTCTGATGTAAGCATATTTTAGTTGTTTTTGTTTGCACTATAAATATACTAAT
>JANXQO010000010.1 GCA_025353485.1 Chitinophagales bacterium | reverse complement strand
AAGGAGTATTATTTTATTGCTTTTTACATTGATATTTTACGCATCATCTTTAACCCTTTTTAATCCAAGCTTTGATACAGGCGTAACTATCAAAGGAAACTGTTCAACCGTTACATTACTCTGTTCCAAACCAAATCCTCTTTCCTCGCTAAGGCTCTTGTCTTTTATCCAAAAATATATTTGTAATACAAGTTTTTCAAATAAACCCAACTCATTATCCCTTGATAAAAACTTCTCCATTACAATAAATTGAAAATCGCCTACTGCATTCTTACGCTGCAGGCTTTCATACCTGCTAATAATATTTACTTCTTTATTCGCAACCATGTCTTCAATAACTTTTTTAAACATCAAATTTATTCTTGGTGAAACCCTAAAACCCAATTTATACTCTACCCGGAAAACCTGGTTGGGCACAATTGTTTTAATGCTGTACTCATTTGTATAAGGCTCATCCTGCGTATCTACATGAACAAACCAATAAATATCTGCTCTCTTCGGCTTTCTGTTTAAGATAGAATAAATTATTTTATGTTCTATTTCTTTTGGATTATCAGCACTGGTTAAATAAACCAAATGAGTTGCATATTTAGGAATAGAAATATCGCTGCTTAATTCCTGAATCATTGGCAAATAAGTTTCAAGCCTGACAAATTCTATATATCGGTTTTTAATTTTTCTTGCTCTGTGCCAGATATACATTACCCCAATGATTCCAAATTCAAAGATCAGGAACATCCAGCGTTGTTTAATTTTTGCAATATTGGCAATGAAGAAAGATATTTCAACGGTAAGAAAAACCATTAATATAATTGTAACGATAATTGGTGACCATTTTTTTATAAACTTCATGTAATAAAACATAAGCATTGTGGTCATAAGCATTGCAATTGTAATGGAAAACCCGTAAGCAGCCTCCATCTTAGATGATTCACGGAAATAAAGCATTACAGCAATACAACCAATCCATAATATCCAGTTTATACTTGGTATGTAAATTTGTCCTCTCACCACCGTAGGAAATCTTAGTCTTATTTTAGGCCAGAAGTTTAAACGCATTGCCTCGCTGATTAAAGTAAAGGAGCCGCTGATCAAAGCCTGACTTGCAATAATAGCAGCAGCAGTAGCAATAAAAATTCCAAATATTAAAAACCAGTGTGGCATTACTTCATAAAAAGGATTTAGTCCGTTAAGTAGCTTTTCTTTTCGTAACATTAACCATGCACCCTGGCCGAAATAATTTAGCAGCAAAGCTATTTTTACATATATCCAACTGAACTGGATATTCTTTTTACCGCAATGTCCCAGGTCAGAGTACAAGGCTTCTGCTCCCGTAGTGCATAGAAACACAGAACCCAATAGCCAAAAACCTTTTGGGTATTTTGACAGGAGATCATATGCATAAACAGGATTGATCGCTTTTAAAATAGATGGATAATTTGTTAACTGGCTTATGCCAAGCACAGCAAGCATTAAAAACCATACAAGCATGATGGGCCCAAAGAAACTGCCTACAACATTTGTCCCGAATTGCTGAAAGAAAAATAAAAGAGATATTATTCCAATGATTATGCCAACAGTTAAAGTATTTCCCGGAGCAATAATATTTTCTAATCCATGAACACCGCTTAAACCTTCAACTGCTGATGCTACAGAAATTGGGGGAGTAATAATTCCATCAGCCAATAAGGTTCCGGCACCAATAATGGCAGGCACATACAGCCATCTGCGGTAGCGGCGCACAAGAGCAAATAAAGAAAAAATTCCTCCCTCGCCCCTGTTATCTGCCTGTAGCGTTAATAAAATATATTTAAACGTTGTTTGTAAAGTAAGCGTCCAGAACACGCAGGAAATACCACCATACACCAGTTGTTCTGTTATTTCTCTTTTGC
>JANXQO010000088.1 GCA_025353485.1 Chitinophagales bacterium | reverse complement strand
TTTATAAATTTATTTTTTACTCATCGTACATCATACATCGTACTTCATACATCTTACATTCTAATTATGCTACACTTTCTTTAGCAGGCTGATATTCTTTTGCAAGCTGCACTAAATTCTCTTCTTTTATTTCTTTATGTATGTCTGCCAGTTTTAAAAATTCTTCATACAAAATATCAATATCATTTCGTGTAAATTCAAAGCCTAATTTTTTAAAACGAAAGGCAAGAGCACTTCGGCCGCTTCTTGCAGTAAGCACTATTTTACTTTCATCAGCGCCTACTTCTACCGGGTCAATAATTTCATAAGTGAGTTTGTTTTTTAAAAATCCATCCTGGTGAATACCGGAAGAATGTGAGAATGCATTTGAGCCAACAATTGCTTTGTTAGGCTGCACGGGCATTCGCATAGTATCTGAAACAAGCCTGCTTAGCGGGTTTAATTTTTTTGCGTTAACACCTGTGTAGAGACCAAGATGGCCATGCTGTTTTATTATCATCACTACTTCTTCAAGAGAAGTGTTGCCTGCTCTTTCTCCCAAACCATTAATGGTACACTCAATTTGCCGTGCACCATTTACAACACCTTCAATGGAATTAGCTGTTGCCAAACCGAGATCGTTATGACAATGACAGGAAATTATTGCTTTGCCAATATTGGGAACATTGTTTACAAGGAATGCAATTTTTTCTCCATACTGATGTGGAAGACAATATCCGGTTGTGTCAGGAATATTTACGGTTGTTGCCCCGGCTTTAATAACCGCTTCAATTACTCTTGCTAAATATTCGTTGTCAGTTCTTCCTGCATCCTCTGCATAAAATTCTACATCATCAGTAAAGTTTCGTGCCCATTTTACACATTGGATTGCTCTTTCTAATATCTCTTCCTGTGTTGAATTAAATTTACTTTTTATGTGATAATCTGATGTGCCGATACCTGTATGTATCCTTGGGCGGGCTGCATATCTTAAAGCTTTTGCAGCAACTTCAATATCATTTTGTACAGCCCTGCTTAAAGCACAAACAATGGTATTTTTAATAATACGTGAGATCTCAGTAACAGATTCAAAATCACCCGGACTGGAAACGGGGAAACCTGCCTCAAGAATATCTACGCCTAAATTTTCAAGTGCCAAGGCAAGTTCGATTTTCTCATTTGTATTTAACTTACATCCGGGAACCTGTTCGCCATCACGAAGTGTAGTGTCAAAAATAAAGACTTTATTTTCAGGCATTGTGATATGATTTATGCAGAAGGATAGTAATAAATTGGTATTCCGAATTTCAGAATAGAGGCTGATATAAAAATAGGTTGTATGTAAAAGAATGGCTAATTAATATATAGTCATATTTACACTACTTAAATAAGATAAAATGAATAAAACCAGTATGAACACTGTATATCAGGATAAATAAATTACGATGCCCAACCGATCAACAGATGCGCTTTTTCAATTGATACATTCGCTCCAAAAGCAGGAGAAGCGAAATTTTAAGCTGTACGTAAAAAGAAATTCTTCTAATGAAGATATGAAAGTCATTCAGCTATTTGATGCTTTGGATGCTATGAATGAATACGACGAAGGTGTGTTATTGAGAAAAGCAACCTCTTTAAAAAAGCAACAGCTATCCAACACAAAAGCACATTTATATAAACAGGTTTTGGCCAGTCTCAGGCTTTTAGAAAATAAGAATATTGACATACAACTTCATGAGCAATTAGATAATGCAAGAATTCTTTACAACAAAGGCCTTTACCTGCAAAGCCTTAAGGTGTTGGACAAAACAAAAGAAACAGCAAAAGCAAATAACCAGATAAGTCTTCTTGTACAGGTATTGTTCTTAGAAAAAAAAATTGAAAGTCTTCACATTACCCGAAGCATGAAGGACAGGGCAACACAATTGATTACTGAAGCAGATGATGTAAATGAGCATTTGATAAGGATAACAAAACTCTCCAATCTTTCGTTACAGTTATACAGCTGGTATATTAATAACGGCCATGCAAGAAATGAAAAAGATGAAAGAGAAATAGATAATTATTTTCAATCTTATTTATCAGAGGATCTTAAAAAAGCCAATGACTTTTATGCAAAATTATATTTGTATCAAAGTTATAGCTGGTACGCATTTATACGCCAGGATTTTATAATGTATTACCGGTATACACAACATTGGGTTGATCTTTTTCACAAGGAGACATTAATGATAGAAATTGAAACGGCCAGTTATATTAAGGGCTTGCACAATTTATTGAATGCGCATTTTACGGTACGCAATTATTTAAAGTTTGAAAAAGATCTTAAACAGTTTGAAGCATTTGCCAAATCAGATGTTGTAAAACAAAGTGATAATAACCGTATCCAGGTATTTGTGTATTTGTACATTGCAAAAATTAATCAGCATTTTTTAGATGGAACTTTTGCACAGGGGTTATTGTTAGTACCTGAGATTGAAAATAAGCTCCGGGAATTTCAGCTTCATCTTGACAGGCATCGCATCCTTGTATTTTATTACAAAATTGCTTCTCTGTATTTTGGCGCTGGTGATTTTGGCAGCAGCGTAGATTATCTTAATAAAATAATTAACTGGAAAGTTGATCTTAGAAATGACCTGCAATGTTATGCCCGATTGCTGCACCTGATAGCACATTATGAATTGGGAAATTTTGACCTGATGGAATACCTTGTAAAATCAGTATATCGTTTTATGGCTAAGATGGAAAATCTGAGTCTTGTGGAAGAAGAAATGTTTAAATTTTTACGCAAGTCATTTAAATTATCGCCTAAGCAATTAAAGCCGGAATTTGAAAAGCTTTTACAAAAGTTAAAGCAGCTTGAAAAGAATCGTTTTGAAACACGGGCCTTTGTTTACCTGGATATTATTTCGTGGCTGGAAAGTAAAGTGTATGCGAAGCCTGTGTATGAGATCATCAGGGAAAAATATTTAAAGAATAAGAAAAAAATATAAAGTAACTTTTGTCATGAAATTTATTAATCAACTGAATTGAAAACCGGATTTTAATTATTTTTTATATTTATTCAAAGCTGCTTTTATTGCAGGATAATTTTCCACCTTCTGTAAAGTAAGTAATGCTTCAATAGTTGATTCTGCGCCTGAATTAAGATTTATATTACCCGGAGATGTGATGCCATCATAGCAACGACCTGTAGTTACTGAATACATATTTTTTCCTGCATCATTTAGCCCCAGAAACCACGCCGAAAGATGCCCCGCCAGATCAGCATATTTTTCCTGTCCGGTTAATTTAAATGCTTCAATGGCAGCAAAAATCATTGGCCTGATTCCGTAGGCGATCTGGTCAAAACTTTTTTCACTAACTAATTGTACCTGTCCTGAATTTTTTGTTACAACAAAAGAAGATTTCATTCCATTTTGTAATAACCATGGATAAAAATTATCTACTTCTGCCAATGCCTTTGCAGTGTATGATGCATCATTTAAAAATGCGCCTGCGGCAAACAGCGCATAAGCCTGGTCGTTACCGTATGCATGCCATGTATTTTCCCAGCTAAGAAAACAGCCGTAAGGATAATGTGCAGCATCTCCCTGTTGCATCAGCGAAATACCATCAGCAAGTTTTTTTACATAAGCTGTGAGAACAGCGTCATTGGTGGCTTTGCAATACGGAATTAATCCAAGGATGAGAAGAGCAGCCTGATCTGTTCCACTACCTGCAGGAAGCCATTGTGGAACAGTTATCCCATTAACCACTTTTGTTGTTTGTGGTATATTAACAAGATCTGTTTTTATTGTTGTAACCAGTTTAAGTATAGCCTGTTCAATTTGACCCGATAGTTGTGCATTTTTTATTTTAATTAAAGGGTTGGCTTCAGTAAGTGTTTGTAATGCACGCCATGACCACCATTGAGGGGAATTAATGCTTGTTGGCCCGTTTGTATTTATCTGATCTCCCGGCAGTAAAAAATTATAGAAATAGCCATTAGCAGATTGCATCTCAAGGATGAACTTAATTAAATTGAATGCCTTTGACTGTATCGCGGTATCTGTAGAAAAATTATTGCTTCGCAAATAAACCAATGCAGCTCTTGACACATCATCAACACAAGTATACCCTTCGTTGCCGGCGCCTACCAGATGATAATCCGGAAACTCTGCATATATATACACACCAGCTGCATGTGTGCCTGTAGAAAATATAACCGGTGTATATAAATAGTTAAGATGATTTAGGTTGACCAATATTGTATCTTTTGGAGGCGTTATTATAGTATTGTTTTGTTGCTTTTTACAGGTAACTGCCATACAACCAAGAGCGCATAAACAAATGAGAAACCGTGTTTCTTTTTTCATATTTAATTCATTTAATATTTTCCCAATTCAATATTGCAATAATGTGTTCTGAATTCTTTTAATATTTTTTATTGTATCTATACTACCTGATCTATAGTTTGTATAATTAAAATTTTTGAGCAAGAGATGTAGCTGTTTCTGCTATTCTTAATGATTCTACAGCATTATTATCATCTATTACCCTTATATGTGTATGGTCTTTTATCCAGCTCCATTGATCCTGCATCATAGCAGTTAATATTTGCCGGTACCTGTTTTGTTTTTCTGAAATATTTCCATATTCTATTGTTATATGATCATCGAAAAGTATATCAGTAAATCTTCCCTTCACTTTTTTATTGGCGCTATTATCAGTGTGATGAGTAATAGAAAATCCATTGATCAATTTATGCAGTTTCTTTACCTGCTCATTCTCAAATAACCCATGCAGTTTCATTTTAACCGGTACCCATTCATACAAAGTAATTTCACCTTTTTCAAATTGTAATCTTATCTCCTGGCGGTCTAAAATTGTTGGCTGGTCAAATCCATGATAAAAATTCACGATCCCATCAGGATATAATACTGTAGCCTGCACACGATCGGTCAATTCCTTTTTAATTCCCCGGCGCTGCATCTGCACAGCACTTAAAACTTTTCCTTCTCCGAGCCATCCTGAAAACATATCAAAAAAATGCACTCCATGTTCAATAAATATTCCCCCGCTTTTTAATCTATCCCAAAACCAATGATTGACATTCAGATTTTCATCGCTTGCATAATTTTCAAAAAATCCATGAAGAAAATTACCCATCATTTTTTCTTTCACGATGGTTTTTACGATATCATACAATGGGTTATAACGTTGCATCAAATTAACAACATATAACAGATCCAACGATCTTGCAAGCGTTTGCAATTCTTCGGCTTCGCTGGTTTTTAATGCGGCAGGTTTTTCACAAATCACATGCTTGCCTGCCAGCAATGCTTTTTTTGATTGTTGGTAATGCAAAAAAGGCGGGGTGGCGATATATATAAGATCAATTTTAATATTTTTTAAGAAAGAATCCAGATCAACATATACTTCAGCATTCAATTCTTTGGCCATTTTTTCTGCAATAGATTTATTAATATCAGTTACAGCGCTTATTTTTATCCCGGGTATTTGTAAAAATGCTTTAGAGGCAAATGCCGCAAATCCGCCTGCCCCAATGATCCCTATGTTTAATTCTTTTTTCAAAATGATCTCTTAAATCAGTTTTTAATTTTTTTTTACAAAAGGTATTTCCGGGCAAAGGATAACATCATTATATTCTTTTTAAAATACTCTTTGTAATATCATCATCAAATAAAAATTATAAGAAAACCCCGCAGCATTTTAATTTACTACGGGGTTTAAAATAATCTTTCCATTAACCCTTAATAAATTAAAGCGTCTTTTGATTATTGTAAATTGATTTAACCTGTGGCCCATCTAATGCAATGTTGTAAAACATTACATCATCCATATCTCCGGTCCAGAATCCGCCCCAGGCAACCTGGAAGTCTCCGTCAACAGTAAGATATTTGTTGGTAGGAAGATCCTGTCCAATTACAAAATCAATTGGATTTGTAAGAGATAGAGCTGCTCCTGGTGTATTTGTCCATTCTTTAACCAAATCTCCATTAACATAAAAATCCATTACCCCTGGCTTATATGTAACTACAACATGGTACCAAGTTTCGTTTGTAAGGGCTACTCCCGCATTATCCCGATCATAAATCGTTGTGTCCCCAACCGCTTTAACCACTTTTACAGTAAAGAAGGTTAGATTACCACTTTGTAATTGAAATTTATATCCATTCCAACGGTTCATTGCAACCATGGTATATGTATCTGTATTTATAGTTCTGGCAGGTGTACCCAGTGACTTTTTAGCCCAAAGACTTATAGTCATTTGTTGCGGGTTCAGGCTTGCTGAATAAGGAACATTTACATTAGCACCTTTATCAAAATGATAAGCCATGTTTGCACGGGCAAAGCGATCAGCTGTTAAAGCCAGAGTGCCTGAACCATAATAAGCAGCCCCAATTTTTGCAACACCATCATTACCCTTGCCTGACGAGTCGGCTGTATTGCCATTAAATTTCCAGAAACCAATAAGATTTGCTGCAGCAATTTCTTTGATAAGATGCCCCTGGTATGTGGTGATAGCAGCGAGAAGTTGCGCTGAGGAATTATTTACAGATGTCTGGCTTGCTGAGCCATCTGCATCCACTGCTTTTGATGGAGTAAGAACAGCAAGCAATGCAACCTGTGAGCCTACTTCATACTGGCCAGGCTTAGTTCCTTCCACGCTGCCGGAAATTAATGCCTGAGCTGTAACAATTGCTGCTTTCAATGCAACTTTATCTGCAGGAGGAATAACAACAGCAGCCTCTTTTTTAGAGCATGATGTAACAACAATTCCAAGGAATAATGTCAGGATCATGATGAGGTTAATAAATTTAAACCGAATGATTGAGTGTGTCATAATAAATTTTAATGTTTAATTGTTTAAAAAAATTGGTTGATATTAATGCAAAGCTTTATTTCTGTCCCTTTCAATTTGCGGAATAGGAAAATGTTTATGTACTTCATAATTAAAATTTGGCCTGTCGCTCATCGCCGCTTTAGCATAAACGGGTCCCCAACGGATCAGATCAAAATACCGGTGGAATTCAAAACCGAGTTCCACTCTGCGTTCATGCTGTATTGCCCGCCGTACGTCGGCAGGATTAACAGAAGTTACATCTGGTAATAAACCGGGTGGAATAGTGCCGAATCCTGGCAATGAAATATCAAAAAGATAATTTTCCCTGGCTCTTTTTCTAATTTTATTTAATTGCACCAAAGCATCGGAACTGCGCCCTATTTCATTCAATGCTTCTGCATACCACAGCAAAACATCAGCATACCGTATAGCCACATAATTAATATTGGCATCTGCTTTTAAGGGAATAGAAATTTCTGAGACAGGCTGTTGATGTTTCTTTGTAAGATACCCTGTGGCCGGCGCCCAGCTTTTGCTAAATAAAATACCGTTGTACCAGGGCATGCTGTCACGGCCTACAGTATAATCCAGCCGTGGATCATAAACACCGCCATTTGTTTTTTCAAATTCATTTACAAAACTTTGAGTAGGCTCATTAAAGAAATAACCATTTTCAGTATGCGGGGCAAACAATTGATTTAATTCATTTCCTATATTCGGATCCTGTCCGCTTAAATGCTGTACTTCAAAAACTGATTCTTTATTGTTTTTAAATTTTGCATTAAAATTCTGGCTGTAAACCTGCATTAAACTATACTGATTGCCCTGTACAATTTTTTCTGCTGTACTAACAGCTTTATCCCACTTCTGTTGAAATAAATATGCTTTTGCCAGCAGGGCAGTGGCGGCGCCTTTTGTTACACGGCCTACATCTGTTGCAGGATAGCTGTCAGGCAAATGTGTTGCGGCATCCAACAGGTCGGCCTCAATAACTGTTTCAAAAATTACCTTAATGGCAGACTGCGTAATTTGAAGCTGATCAGAATTTAGGGGTTCAAGAATAACCGGTACATCACCAAAAATATTTATGAGTTCAAAATAATACCAGCTTCGTAAAAATTTTGCTTCTGATAAAATTCTCAATTGCAAATTCTTATCCATGTCAATTGGAGGAACTTTTTTAAGAACAATGTTGCAGCGGGTAATACCCTCATACAAAAGCGACCACATAACTTCAAGGTTGCCATTTATGGGAGTGATATTGAGTTGATCAATTAAACTTATGTCAGGCTGATCAATAGGATTCTCAGCATCATCAGAAGCTACATCACCAAATACCCATAACCGGTTATTATTTGAATGTGAAAAAGCCAAAGGCTGATAGGCTGCGTTAATAGCCAGTATAGCCTGTTGTTGGGTTTTATAAAATTCTGTTTCAGGATATTGTCCAACAATATCTTTAGTAATAAATTTTTTGCATCCTGCTACTATTAAAAATAGAAATATGATCCATCCGAAACGGGCAATATTTTTTTTCATATACAATCAATTTTATTTTAAATCCCCGAAACCAAATGATTTTCTCTTTGTAAAAGGATAAGTTTTAAAAATTCAGATTCAAACCGAGTATATAACTTTTAGCACTCGGATAAGTTCCCCAATCTATGCCTGCAGCTACATCACCATGATATTTTTCTGCGTTAATATTATCACTGGTATGCATTTCGGGATCAAGCCCGGTAAACTTTGTAAGCGTCCATAAATTTTGACCAGTGAGATAAAACCTTAAACTTTTAATATGATAACGGCTGATAATTTTTTCAGGAATGTTATATCCGATCTGCAAATTTTTTAACCGGAGATATGAACCATCTTCAAGAAAACGGCTGGATGGAGTTTTATTATTTGTAGAGCCCTTCCATGATACTCTGGGCATTTCATTACTGGTACCTTCACCATGCCAACGCTCATCATAAACACGTTGTGTAAGATTGAAACCACGATAAAAACCTTCTATATCCTGATTAACCTGCAAATAAATTTTATTGCCATAAGCGCCCTGAAAGAAAACGGACAAGTCAAAATTTCTATATTCAATATTTGCTGTTGCACCGTAAGTATATTTAGGTATTGCACTTCCGAGGTAGGTTCTGTCTTTTTCATCTATCACTCCATCACCATTTTGATCTTTGAATTTTACATCACCCGGTTTGATATTGTTACCCTGGTATGCATGATCAAAAATTTGTGCTGCATTTTGAAAAATACCTTCTGCCTGCAATAGATAAAATGAACCAATAGGATGCCCAACTGCTGTTAAGGTTGCATCAACTCCGTTATCAATTCTGCCGCCTGTTATTGGCTGACTGTTATCGCTTATAGCAACAATTTTATTTGAGAGGGTAGCAAAATTTAAATTGACATCATATTTTAAAAGATGATCGTTATTTTTATAATTCAGTTCTACTTCAAGCCCTTTATTTTCTACTTTGCCGGCATTAACAAAAGGTGTTGATGCGCTGCCACCTATTAACGGGAGCGGCACACGGATAAGCATATCAGATGTGGTTTTCACAAAATAATCCATTGTTAAACTCAGCTTATCATGCCATATGGCAAGATCAAGACCGGCATCAGCCTGCGTAGAAGATTCCCATTTTACTTTTTCGTTACCACGGCTTGAAATCGTTGACCCTAAATTTGCTGCGGATTGCTGTCCGAATGCATAATTGTATCCGTTGCTGATTATAGAAGCCCAGGGATAATTTCCAATATCCTGGTTACCTAATTGTCCATAACTTCCTCTTAATTTAAGTTTTGAGAACATTGATAAATGATCCTTAACCCATTTTTCATTATGAGCATTCCAGCCAACCGAGCCGGAATAAAAAGTGCCGTACTTATTTTGCGGAGAAAACCTTGAAGAACCATCACGTCTTACATTAGCAGAAAATAAATACCTGTTGCTATACGAATAATTTGCATTGGCAAAAAGAGAAAACAATGCCCATTCCTGTTGACCTTCAAAAACTGTTTTGTTTAAACTGAGACCATTGCCTAAATAACGGATACTTGGTATCTGGTCGGAAAATTTGCTGTCTGTTCCTCCATGAATATTGCTTTTATTGGTAATAGCTTCCGTGCCTGCAAGCAAATTAAAATTATGAACTCCATTAAATATTTTGTTATACCTAACGGTATTATTCCAGATAAAATTCATGTTAGTGGAAGAGCTTACTGATAACCTGCTTGGATTATTTACCCGAAGATTAGTTCCATAATTTTCGTCAAAACGCTTGTCGCTGGTTACTATCATATCAAGCCCGGCCTCTGTTTTAAATTTTAAATTTTTAGCAATTTTATATTCTGCAAATAAATTTGTAAACACACGGTACTGAATCTCTTTGTTATCCGTTTTATTTGCCAGTGCAACCGGGTTATAGCCATCTCCAAAAAAGCTTGAATAGAACGGAAGATCAGAATATACATCAGCGCTGTCATAAACAGGTATGGGTGGGGTACGAAACAATGCATACCGTACAACGCTTCCACCGTTGCCGCCATAACCATCGCCGGAACTACCGATCACATTTTTTTTGGAATAGGAAATATTGATGTTATTACCAATGCTTAATTTATCAGTGAGGTCAATATTTAATTTAGAGAGCAATGAATAACGCTCATACCAGGAATTAAGAATGATGCCATCCTGTTTAAAATAACTTCCTGAAATGTAATAAAGTGTTTTTTCATTACCGCCGGTAACTGATAATTGATGGCTTTGTATTTGTCCTTTCTGGAAAATGGCCGCAAGCCAATCAGTATTGGCCATCACAATATTTGAAGGAATTTTTTTTCTCAGTAATGCAGGATTTGTTACACCTATATTATCATTATCAACTGATTCATTATATAATTCAACATACTCCGCAGCATTTGTCATCTGAGGAAGTTTTCCGTGCGTTTGAAAACCTCCATACCCTGAATAATTAAATTGTGGCTTACCTCTTTTACCACTTTTTGTAGTGATAACAACTACTCCATTGGCTGCACGGGCACCATATATAGCAGCAGATGATGCATCTTTTAAAACTACGATAGATTGAATATCGTTTGCTGACAGAAAATTAATTCCATCTTTAGTTGGTATACCATCAATAATAAAAAGAGGGTTGTTATCATTGATTGTTCCCACTCCTCTAATTCTAACAACAACTCCTTCACCGGGCTGCCCCGTAGTTTGTGTTATTCTTACTCCGGATACTTTTCCCTGTAGCGCCTGGTCAATACCAAGCACAGGTAATTTTGAAATTGATTCTACATTTATCACTGATAGTGCACCCGAAAGATCGGCCCGTTTTGTTGGCTGATAACCGATAACTACCACTTCATTTAGATCTTTCCCTTCGGTTTCCATTGTTATTGCCAATGTAGTTTGCCCACTGATATTTACTTCCTGGCTTTTAAAACCAACCATGGTGATTTGTAAAACTGACCGTTCAGGAACTTCAATTGAAAAATTACCATCACCATCCGTTTGTACAGCAATCCGGCTGCCTTTTATTGCTATGGTTGCGCCGCCAAGCGGTTGCCCGTTTACGTCACGAACTGTACCTTTTACCGGGATATTTATTGCAGTAGTATTTGCATGTAATGCAGCCTGTGTAGTACTTACAAGAATAAGATTGGCTACGGTGGTAAAATTTAATCCTGTTTGATTTGAGATGGAACTCAACACATTTTTTAAAAGTTGCTGCCCTTTGGTAAGTTTTATTTCTTTTGAAAGGTTAACATCATTCTCATCATAAGCAAATGAAAGTGCTGTTTGCTTTTCTATCACTTCAAAAATTTTATGCAGTTTTTCTTTACTGTTATTTATTACAACATATACTTCATCAAAATTGTGTGTTT
>JANXQO010000026.1 GCA_025353485.1 Chitinophagales bacterium | reverse complement strand
TAAATTATATCTTGGTACCGTTTTTTCTTAGCTCTTTAATAACGCTGTATAAACCATTTTTAGCTATAGTACGGATAGCCTCAGTAGATACTTTTAAAGTAACCCATTTATCTTCCTCTGCTAAAAAAAAGCGTTTGGTTTGAAGATTAGGTAAAAACCTTCTTCTTGTTTTAATATTAGAATGAGAAACTTTATTACCTGTAATTGGTCTTTTACCTGTAACCTGACATACTCTGGACATATAATTTCCTTTTTTTCGGAGGGCAAAGGTAAGGTAATTAATTATAATTTTGCCATGAAAAACTAAGAAATATGGAAACATTCAGTAAAATATTAAATAGTGAAATGCCTGTATTAGTAGATTTTCATGCGGAATGGTGTGGCCCTTGTAAAACGATGGCTCCTGAATTAAAAAAATTTGCTGATACACATAAGGAGATAAGGGTTTTAAAAGTAGATATTGATAAGAACAGGGCAACCGCTGAGCAATTTAATATCCAGGGAGTACCAACCCTTATTCTGTTTAAGAAAGGAAAAATTCTATGGCGGCAATCAGGAGCTGTGAATGCTCACCAACTTTCGGGTATTGTGATGAACAAATTATTATAGGTGTATGGCTACCGGAGTGGGCTGGCACCTAATGTATGTTTTCAAAATTTAGAGATCACTTTCCACATCTCATCTGCCGCTAACTGATTCCCCTTTTCATTAAAATGCACTCCATCCCTGGTTAATATTCCCCTGTCGCTATTTTCAGGATTATTTTTAAGATCGTATTCTAAAAATATTTTTCTCAAATCTATTAATGCCAAATTATTCTTTGCCGCTAAACCCCTGACTATGTTACAATATTTATTTAGCTCACCATCAAGTTCATTGGTAAAATCTGTTTTCTCTCCTATTAGCGCAGGTGTGCAAACGATCACCTTAATTTTTTTACCAGTTAACTTTTTTATAATAGCCGAATAAAAAATTTCAAATTTGTCAGCATCAGTACCCGTACCTGTTAATCGCTTATGCCAAACATCATTAACGCCGATAAATATCACAACAATATCAGGATCCTTTTTTAGAACATCGTCTTCCAGCCGTAAGTAGAGGTCATAAATTTTATTGCTGCTTACCCCGGCGCCTATAAGATCATAATTATCTTTTATATTATTTTTTTTCAGCGTCGAATTCATTATTTCAATAAATCCTCCCGGCTTAACAGCCAGTTCGGTTATTGAATCACCAAAAAAAATTATTTTATTTTTTTTCTGCCCGGTAAAGGCAACTAATAATAGTAAGCATACTAATTGTGAAAATATTTTCATACAGGAAAGATAAAAATAATTTTCTATGAAATTTTTTGATTAATTTTCTTACTTAAATAAACTGACTTGTAATTGTTATTCTCATAACATTCATTAAAATTTAATCAAACTACTGCAACATGAAAAAGTTACAAATTCACTTACTGATAGCAATCTTTGCTACGCTTTGCTTAACTGCATGCAAATCTTCTAACAATAAAACGGGTAACGTTCAACTCGGAATGCTGATTGAAACTCCGGAAAAGTTAGCAGGCATACCACTGGCTTCTACCCCTGCAGGTGGTATCGAACTGCCTGCCATGATTGATCTTTCTGATAAATTACCGCCAGTTGGCAACCAGGGAATGCAAAACTCCTGCGTGGCATGGGCTGTTGCATACGCACTAAAAAGCTATGAAGAAAAAGTAGAATCCGGGCAGATGGTAAAATTCAGTCCTTCTTTTATTTACAACCAGATAAATAACGGACAAAATGTACCCACATATATAACTGATGCTTTAAATGTACTATCACAGCAAGGTGTTTGTCCCTGGGACGAAATGCCGTATGATCAAAATGACTGGGTAACAAAACCATCTCAACAGGCAAGTACTGATGCAAAAAAATTCAGGATAGATTACTGGAGAAAAATAAATCATTTAGACATAAAAGAAGTTAAGGCACATTTGGCTGCGGGTTACCCGATTATTATAGGCGCAACTGTTTCAAATGAATTTATACATAATGGAAAAGATATCTGGAAAAACCCGGGAACACCTGAAGGAGGACATTGTATGCTTTTAGTTGGATACGATGATGCTAAAAATGCATTTAAAGTAATGAATAGCTGGGGTACCGAATGGGGAGACAATGGTTTTGGATGGATAGATTATGGATTATTTACAAACTCGCAGGTTATTATGTATGGTTTTGTTGCTAAAGATGCAATTACAGTTCAAGCCCCAACTATTGCAGACAATAAGCCTAAGGATACCGCTAATATAACCAATACTACTCCAAAAGAACAGGAATATATTAATGAGCCAAAAACAAATCCAACAAAATTTGAGGATCTGGATTTTAAAGCATCAAATGTGCAGCACAATGTACAAATAGAGGGTGATCCTTCTGCCGGTTATGCAATGAAAATTGATGGAACACTTGATATACCACAAAATTATGGAAGAAAATTTCAGATAGCAGTACATGTGTATGATGCCAATACTAATAAACAGGTAGGTAGTCTTATTGTTCCTCAATATTCTGACATCAATGGCTTTGCAGCAGGTTACACGCCTACATACGATATTGGAGAACAGGGCTTCCGTGGCACATGGTGGGTACACATACCTTATGGTGCTGTTAATGTTCCACAGGGGCAAACAAACCTCTATGCTATTCCCACTTTGTTTGTAGATAATTTTGGAGTTGCTTTTGGAGACAGAATAAATTTTTATATAACGAAGTAGGAAGGATTTCAAGTCCGCAAACAGGCTTATGATAAAAGGATTATTCGAAACTCATTTGTTTGTTGAATCCTTAGAAAAGTCAGTTAATTTTTATAAAAATGTATTTGGCCTGCAACAATGTTATTATGAAGAAGAAAGACGGGCAGCTTTTTTTTGGATAGGTAAACCTAAGCAAGCCATGTTAGGGCTTTGGGAAAAACCAAAAGAAGAAATTGATATAAGGCATTTTGCTTTCTGTTGCGATGTTGATGATGTTTTAAATACCTCAGTTAATTTTTTAAAAGAAAGAAATTTAAAACCCTATAACTTTTTGAAAGATGGAACAGAAAGGCCAATGGTTTTTGCATGGATGCCTGCCATAGCAATTTATTTTAATGATCCGGATGAACATATACTTGAGTTTATAGCAGTATTAGAAGGAGAAGGAAAACCTGAATATGGTATTATCTCATACCGGCAATGGTTACAAATAAATTCAACAACAAATATTATTTGATTAATACTCTATTTTATGGAATAGCTGTGATCCGCTACAAACAAGGATCGTAGGAGAAAAAAAGGAACTTTAAATTTCAATGTAATCAGCATTACTAAAATCCAAACATTATTCAGCTACTACAACTGCAAGTTTAGTATTCTGCCCGTTTAATGCTAAGCGTGTAATATTTTTTAACGGGAGACCGCCTGTGATCTTTACTTTTTGCCAGTTTTTCCCCTGCTTTGCAAAATAAATATCTGTTCCATCACTCATAAGCGGCAAACCTTTTTTTGTCCATGCAATAAATTCATGGTTATGCAGTGCAGGCATTATTGTAGTTATTTTTTTTGTTACTACATCATACTCCCGGATTAACCATTCTCCGGGTGTTTTTTTTATAAAACTTATTGCCTGTTTCCCCGGAACTCTTTGCAATGACCGGCCTATATCAGTGGCAATCTTTTTATTTTCTTTTGTTGTGATGTTGTAATAATGCAATCCATTTGTGCTTGTATCTTCCAGCACAAAAAGTATAAGGCTGTTATTATCCACCCATGCATGATAACCCACTTTTAAATTATCAATAAGTATAGTTGGTTCGCCGCCATTAACAGGATATTTTACCAAATCCTGTTTGCCGTTTTTTCGTTGCAATATGCATGAAATAAATTTTTTGTCAGGAGTAATAGTCGGTGAAAATTCATTCTCCTCTGTATGGGTAATTGTTATAGCAGTCTTTTGCAGGTAATCATATTTTTTTATATCCATTTGGCCACTATCAACTTCCGATGAATAATAAATATTTGTTTTGTAAAAAAATGGCTGGTTATCGTACCCTTTATGATTGGTGATATTTACGGGATTAGATAAAGAGATACCTGTTGCACTTATTGTTACATCAAACAAAATAATTTCTGAGCCATTTTGTGCAAATGTGGAAATTGAAAAACAAACAGCCAATACAAGAAAGTATTTTTTCATATAATTTTATTTCAATTATTTCTTATTGCAATGTGGTTTGCAACTTCGCCGGATATTAAACCGCCTTATTAGTTATAATTGTAGATATTTCGGCATGCGGTAAAAAAGTTCGCTCTTTTAAAAAATAGCCATTACCCTTTTCACAAAAATGAACTTTTAAATTTTCTATACTGATAGGGTTCCCTTCCGGAATATCAGCAATATTATTATGGCGAATATCATGCCCGTCAATAATTATAACAAGGCCGCTGCCGATGGCTTCCATTTTATTTCCTTCAGTGATAAGCATGCCGGTATCTTCTCCCAGGCCAATTCCAAGACATTGAGGATTGGTAGCAATAGCCTGTACCAGCCTGCCAAACCGTCCACGCTTTTCAAAATGACTGTCGAATATTACGTCATCCATAAAGCCAAGGCCGGTTGTAATCTTTACTTCCCCTTTTAAATGTGCCCTTGTTGCATTGCCTTCATAAATCATTGTATTGCTCATCGCCATCGCACCAGCAGATGTTCCTGCAACCACAAAATTTTCTTCATCATGATACCTGTCTAAGGCAATTTGTAAAAGTTCTGTTCCACCAAATGTTGCTGATAAACGCAATTGATTTCCACCACTGAACATAACAGCATCACAAGTACGGATGCGTTCAATGTATTCAGTATTCATCGCATCTGCACGGTTGCGTATCGGCATTATACCAATATTGGTGCAGCCAATTTTTCCAAATGCATTAAGGTAATTTTCTCCTACTTCGTAGGGTATCATGGAAGCTGTAGTAATTACTTCCATTCTTTTGTCGGGGCCGCCGGCTTCTTCCACAATTCTGCGAAGGATACCTAACTCAAAAAAGTTAAGATTGTTGCGGACTATTTCTCCTTTTTCAAGATCAACGCCTTTGTCTTCTGCGCCACCAATTGCAAAAAGTTTACCCAGAGGGTGCTGCATGAATTTAATTTTCGTGAAAACAACATTGCTTTTTCATTTCTGTAAAGATGATTCTACACAATGCCGTTCAAAAAAAAATGCTGTACAAATGTAACGGAATTGAATAAAAAATAATTGTTATGAATGGTGTATTTTTTAATAGTTAATTTTTGCTACCTTGAAATTTATCATCAATTTTATATCAACCCGTTTTATTTATGAAGATAGTAGAGATAAAAATTTTAAGAGGGCCTAATTACTGGAGCGTAAGAAGACCAAAGCTCATACAGATGAAATTAGATCTGGAAGAAATGGAGGAAAAACCTTCCAATGAAATTCCGGGGTTTAAAGAAAAATTAGAAAAACTTTTGCCAGGATTGTATGAACACAGATGCAGCGAAGGCGTACCTGGTGGCTTTCTATCCCGTGTTGCAGATGGAACATGGATGGGGCATATTATTGAACACGTAGCATTGGAATTGCAAACAATTGCAGGAATGGATATGGGTTTTGGGCGTACAAGAACTACAGGGAAAAAAGGAGAATATTTTGTTGTGTTTGACTACATGGAAGAAGAAGCAGGTGTGTATGCAGCAAAGGCTGCCTATAATTTAGTGTTGAGTTTAGTTGATAATACGGAATATAATCTTGAGGAAGATATACAAAAATTAAGAGAGATACGGGAGAATACAAGGCTTGGCCCATCTACAGGAAGCATTGTAGAAGAAGCACAAAAAAGGGGGATTCCTTATATCAGGTTAAATAAACAAAGTCTTATCCAGCTTGGGTATGGCATTAATCAAAAAAGATTTCGGGCAACCATCGCCGGTAGTACATCCTGCATTGCTGTTGATATTGCCGGCGATAAAGATGAAACAAAAAATTTATTGGGAGCTGCAGAAATTCCGGTACCAACGGGCAGAATAATTTACCATGAGGAAACTGCACAGGATGCTGTAGATGCTGTAGGATTTCCTTTGGTTATAAAACCAATTAATGGCAATCATGGAAAAGGTATAACAACAAATATTACAAACATTGAGCAGGCAGAAAAAGCGTTAGCCGCAGCACGGCAATATGGCCGCAATGTTATTTGCGAAAAATATATTACGGGTTTTGATTTCAGGGTGCTGGTTATCAATTACAAATTTATTTGTGCTGCATTGCGAACACCGGCTTCTGTTACCGGCGATGGAGAACATACCATCAACTGGTTGATAGATGAAACAAATAAAGATGCCCGCAGAGGATATGGACATGAAAAAGTTTTAACCCAAATTAAAGTTGACAGCTTTACACAAAAAATGCTGGACGACAAAGGATATACTTTAGAAACAATTGCAACAAAAGGAGAATTGATATTATTAAAACCAACTGCAAACCTTTCAACCGGCGGAACTTCTACAGATGTTACAGATGAAGTTCACCCGGTAAATATTTTTTTAGCAGAACGCATTGCAAAAATTATCGGATTGGATATTTGCGGAATTGATATAATGGCAACTGATCTTAAAACATCGCTTATGGAAAACGGCGGGGCTGTATTGGAAGTTAATGCAGCACCGGGTTTCAGGATGCATGTAGAGCCATCAGAAGGTATTGGAAGAAATGTTGCAGAGCCTGTTGTGGATATGCTGTATCCTAATCGTGCCAATGGAAGAATACCAATAATAGCCATTACCGGCACCAATGGAAAAACAACTACCAGCCGGCTTATTGCACACATTTGTAAAACCGCCGGATACAAAGTAGGTTTTACAACTTCTGATGGAGTATATATTCAAAACCAAATGATGATGAAAGGCGATTGCACCGGGCCAAGAAGTGCAGAGTTTGTATTAAAAGATCCTACAGTTGATATGGCGGTTTTAGAATCTGCGAGGGGCGGAATTTTAAAGAACGGGCTGGCATTTTCTCATTGCGATATTGCCATCGTAACCAATGTTACTGCAGATCATATCGGGTTGGGAGGCATTCAAAATCTTGAACAAATGGCCAAGGTAAAAGCAGTATTACCCGAAACTGTTTTTAAACATGGCTTTGCAATTTTAAATGCTGAAGATGACCTGGTATATGCAATGAAAAAAGGTCTTGATTGCAACGTTGCACTGTTTAGTATGGATGAAAATAATAAAAGGATACTACAACATTGTAAAAAAGGTGGTATTGCAGCAGTATATGAAAATGGATACGTTACTATTATGAAAGGCACATGGAAGATCAGGATTGAGAAGGTGACTGAAATACCTATAACCTTCGGTGGCAAAGCAGCACACAATATTATGAATACGCTGCCATCCATACTTGCGTGTTATCTTTTTAAAAATATTAAAGTAGAAGATATCCGAAATGCATTGCACACTTTTGTTCCATCATCATCTCAAACACCGGGCAGGTTGAATTTATTCCAGTTTAAGCAATTCAAATTTCTTGTTGATTTTGCCCACAACCCTGCAGGGCTAAATTTATTATGCCACTTTGTAAACCAGCTCGACAGTACTTATAAAGTTGGAATAATCAGCGGCACCGGCGACAGAAGAGATGATGACATCCGTGAGATTGGAAGAATATCTGCCAAAAATTTTGATGAGATTGTAATACGGCAGGATAGAAATTTGCGGGGCAGAACCGCCGATGAAATAATAAACCTGTTAGTGGAAGGCATTAATGAAAGCAAGTCGAAAGATATTCCTCTCACCATTATTCATGATGAGAACGAAGCAATATTACATGCCTATAAAAACGTCAGGCCCGGTGCCATCATAACCATCATGTGTGATGTAATTCCCGACACCATTGATTTTATAAAAAAATTAAAAGAAGACGAAGACAGTAATGTCAGTAGTTAGTTGTACATCTAATTCAACTGATAATTTGTAACTCCCATTAAAAAACCGTTTTGCAAACTTCTTTTATACCCTTATTTTTGCAACTCATTTTTTGTCCCATAGTATAAAGGTAGTACGACAGATTTTGATTCTGTTTGTCGAGGTTCGAATCCTCGTGGGACAACCAAAACTCAAACAATATGTTTGGGTTTTTTAATTTAGATAAGTGAAGAGACGGTTGTAAATTATTTAAAAGCCTGGATAAAAAATAGATTCCTGTATTATTTTACTTCATCACTTCTTCAATAACCTTTCCTACACAACCGCTGGGCATTTGTATTTTTAACATGGCTGCAATTGTGGGAGCGATATCTGTCATGTAAATTTCCCTGTTGGTGGTACCATGTTTTATGTTCCATCCAAACCATACCAATGGTATATGAGCATCATAAGGGTTCCATAATCCATGAGTAGTACCTGTGGATGCCCTGTCAAAATATGCAGGTTTAAGAATAAAATGAATGTCGCCGCTACGATTTGGATAATACCCGTTTATCAGCATTGTTTTTATCGGTTCAGGAATAGAGGTAACTGAAATTTTTTCTGTTTCAAATGCATTACTGATAAATGGTTGCTGCATTAAATAATCTATAACTGCATTTTTTATTTCAGGCATCTTACCCCGCTTTTCAATCTCTTCTTTATTTAAATACACCTGGTAATTTTGAATATTTAATACACCGTTTTTTAAAGAAAATTTTTTCTCCAGCATAAGATTAATTTCTTTGGTGATATTTAACTGGTTAAGTAAACCTGCGGGGATATTATGTTCCAGTAAAAACCCCGGAACATGCGCCACTCCATGATCTGCGGATAAAAAAAGCAAATAATTCCCCTTACCTAATTTAGTGTCAAGAAACTGCAGAAATTCGGTGATATCATTATCAAGTCTCAAATAAGTGTCTTCAATTTCAATAGAATTAGGACCAAATTCATGGCCTATAAAATCAGTAGACGCTATATTTATTGCAAGAAAATCAGTAACGGTATTGCTTCCTAATTTCTCATTTTCAATAACTGCTTTTGCCAGGTTAAATGTATACGTATTGGCAAACGGCGTTGTTTTAAAAGCCTCATATATTTTTGTTTTTATCTGCGACAGTTTATGAGGAAACGTTACTGAATTTTCACCGATAATTTGGCCTTCATAAGGCTTGCTGTCTTCTGTACTTAAATTATATTTATCAATTGGTAATAATGTATTCCAGTCCTTACTCATATAAGCATCAGGTAATTTTTGTTCATTAATTTTTTGCAGCCAAACAGGAAGCTCTTTCATATAGTATGTACTGGTTATCCATTTCCCCAAATTCTCATCATACCAATACGCTGCATTTGAACTATGCCCTGCCGGTAAAATTGAAGCCCTGTCTTTTAATGAAATACCAAACACTTTACTTTTAAAATTATTACTCAATTTCAATTCATCACCAATAGTAGTTGTCAATAAATTATGCGGACTATTTTTACCCCACGTAATGCTTCCACCAACAGGCGATACGCTTGAATCATCTGTGCAATAAACACTTTTGTTTGTGTTTTTATCAAACCAGTTGTTACCAACAATACCATGTATTGCAGGAACGCTGCCGGTGTAGATACATGAATGACCGGGGGCCGTGTACGTTGGCAAATAAGGTATCAATGTGTTTTCACAACTAAAGCCTTCATTTAATAAACGTTTAAAACCATTGTTAGAATAGAGATCGTAATAACGGTATAAAAAATCCCACCGCATTTGATCAATCACCAATCCTATAAACAGTTTAGGTCTTGTTATTCCATATGTATGTTGTGGCTGTGAAAACGAAAAATTCATACTCCATAAACTGCACACAGTTAGCAAAATTTTTTTTAACATGCTGTTCTTTTTAGGCTTCACAAATTATTTTAAAACTATTTAAACTCGCTGCGAAGCTAAGTCACATTACTAATAATGACTTATTTTTGCGCAGCATTTTAATATTAAATTACTGTTATGGCAGATGTGTTTGAAAAATTAGATGGCGGCCCACTCGGGAAGCATGTTGAAAGAGCGCATGGTTATTTTGCATTTCCAAAATTAGAAGGCGAATTAGGAAGCCGTATGTTTTTTAGAGGTAAAGAAAAAATTGTTTGGAGCCTTAATAATTATTTAGGGCTGGTCAACCATCCTGAAACAAGAAAAGTAGATACAGAAGCTGCCGCAAAATGGGGTGTAGGCTATCCCATGGGAGCAAGAATGATGAGTGGCAACACCTCACAACATGAAGAGTTGGAAAAAGTGATAGCCGAATTTGTTAAGCGTGAAGATGCAATGCTTTTAAATTTTGGCTACCAGGGAATAATGAGTTGTATTGATGCATTGGTAAACAGGCGTGATGTAATTATATATGATGGAGAAAGCCATGCATGCATTGTTGATGGCATTCGCTTACACATGGGTTATAGCTATGCTTACAGGCATAATAATATTGAAGATTGTGAAAAGCAGTTGGTACGTGCTGAAAAGATGGCTGAAAAGAATGGCGGCGGAATTTTAGTGATAACTGAAGGTGTTTTTGGCATGAGTGGTAACCAGGGAAAGTTAAAAGAAATTGTAGCGTTAAAACAAAAATATAATTTTAGATTATTGATAGATGATGCTCATGGATTTGGTTCAATGGGGCCAACCGGTGCAGGCGCTGATGAAGAACAGGGATGCCAGGAAGGTGTTGATCTTTACTTCAGCACTTTTGTAAAAAGTATGGGAAGTATAGGTGCTTTCATCGCCGGCCCAAAAAAAATAATGACCTACCTGCGATATAATGTGCGTTCACAAATTTTTGCAAAGAGCCTGCCCATGATAATTGTAGAGGGTATGATAAAAAGAATGGAGATGCTGAAGACGATGCCTGAATTGAGACAAAAATTATGGCATAACGTAAACAAACTTCAAAAAGGATTAAGAGAAAAAGGATTTGATATCGGAACAACCAACAGCCCCGTTACTCCTGTTATTATGAAAGGAGATTTGCCACAAGCCACAGGGATGTTAATGGATCTGCGGGAGAATTATAATATTTTTTGTTCAGTAGTTGTGTTCCCTGTTATTCCAAAGGGACAGATTATTTTTCGTCTTATACCTACTGCAGCGCACAGTGATGAAGACACAGATATCACATTAAAAGCATTTGAAGAAACAAAGAATAAGTTAGATGCAGGCGCTTACAATGCTGAAGACATTCCTGATATGGCAGATACAGGTAAAGGAATGAAAGGCGAAATGTGATTACTCTTTTACATCAAACCAAACTTTTTTACTGTCATTCCATTCACCATTGTAATTAATGGTTAGCTCTTCTTTGCATTCAATTATTCTTATAGTTTTTATTTGTATGGTCTCTTCTTCAAAGTCCATAATATATTCACAGTTGCTTTTATAACTATGGTTGTACATTGGTATATATCCAAGCGCCATACAGCATTTATCTTTTTGCTCTCCCCATTCAAAAATATAATCATGCAATAAAGTTTTATCAAGATAAATTCTTTCTTCTTTAGTCATTACAATCACGGGTGATTCTTCGATGATTGTATTTGCGGCAATCCTTTCCCTGGTAAACACCGCCCTGCCTTTATTACCGGATCTTTGTAAATATAAATATGGCTTTATCATATTATTAACCGGATGAGTAAATTAAAATAAATTAATTTGCAAAATAATCTAAACCGCAGGAAAATATAAAAGTGAATGTCAACAGAGGCTGAAAAAATATCACTACAGGATCAGTATGAAGAAATAATTGCATCCAATGATGAAAATAGTATACATCAATTTTTGGATGAGCAAAATATCAGTGATGTTGCTGATCTTATCTATGAAAATGAAGACCAGGAAGCATACATTTTATCGCATCTTTCAATTCACCGTGCGGCAGGTCTTTTTAAAATATTAGAACATCCAACACAGGAAAAGATCATCCACGAACTACCTCCATCAAAAACTGCCGAGCTTTTAAATGAACTACCACCTGATGATCGTACATCTTTTTTAGAAGACCTTCCAAATGAAGTGGTAAGGGAATTAATAAAAACATTGAATCCTGAAGAAAGAAAAATAACCCTTTCACTGCTTGGCTATCCTGAAAATAGTGTAGGCAGATTAATGACGCCGGATTATGTTTATGTTCATGAATATAATACGGTAACAGAAGTTCTTAATATAATAAGGCAGGTAGGAAAAAACAGTGAAACAATTGATGTTATTTATGTGATAAATGATAAAGGTGAATTGCAGGATGATATAAGGATACGTGAATTTATTTTTGCAGATCCGCAAACAAAAGTTGCTGAACTAATGGATGGACGTGTGATATCATTACATGTAAATGATGACCAGGAAATTGCCAACGATGTTTTTAAAATGAATAACCGTGTTGCGCTTCCTGTTACTGATGATAAAAATGTTTTGCTTGGAATAATAACTATTGATGATGTCCTCTGGATAGCAAGCGAAGAATTTAGTGAAGACATTCAAAAGATAGGTGGTACAGAAGCTCTGGATGAGCCGTACCTTGAAATGCCCATCTTTAAACTATTTAAAAAAAGAATAACGTGGCTGGTAGTTTTATTTATTGGTGAGATGTTAACCGCAACTGCCATGGGTTATTTTCAGGATGAGATTGCAAAAGCCGTTGTGCTTGCTTTATTTGTGCCACTTATTATTTCCAGTGGCGGCAACAGCGGCTCACAGGCTTCCACATTAATCATACAGGCAATGGCAGTTGGCGAGCTAACTATCAGCGATTGGTGGAGAGTGATGAGGAGAGAATTAATTTCAGGATTAATGTTGGGCAGTATTTTAGGTGTCATTGGTTTTATAAGAGTTATAGTGTGGTCAAACATTTTCCCCAATGTTTATGGAATACATTTTTTAGCTATTGGATTAACAGTCGGAATGGCATTGGTAGGTGTTGTACTATGGGGAACATTATGCGGATCTATGTTGCCGATAATTTTAAAAAAAGCAGGGGCAGATCCTGCAGTAAGTTCAGCACCATTTGTAGCCACATTGGTTGATGTAACAGGATTGCTCATTTACTTTTCAGTTGCCTATATGTTTTTACAGGGAACTTTACTTAAATAGAAGAATCTCATCTTTCTTTTCCAGTTTTCCGTGATCGGTGTCCCCCACCTACCATTCGCCGCACACCAATTCATTTTGTATCTTCAAATTCAATGTTTCCAAAACAAGAATTTAAGAACACGGAATAAGGATTATAAATTTTCATCTGCTGTTTTTTATGCAGGTGGAGTGGATGAGTTTGCAACTTAATCATTGCAGGGACTTCTTTAGTTTGAATCTGGTCGGTGCGGACCACCGACCATGGAAAGGTTTGGTCAGCCTCCAGACACCAACCTTACAGGAGGTATTCTATGAAAAAAAATTACCGGCATTAGTTCTTTTTTCTAATTCGCAACTTCTTTTTACTTAATACTGAAAAAGCATTAATTAATTCACCTGAATGCTTTTCGATTGCTTTTAATACCAGCAGGGCTTTGTCTTCAATATCAACTCCAGCTAACCTTAAGAGCATTGCCCCGGCATGTGAAACTTTTCTAAAGACAAGTTCATCTCCAAAATCTTTATCCTCGGTTAAAATATAGCCTCCTTTATCCGCCGCAAGTTGAATGATATCTATATCGTCTGTACCGGGCATCAATTCATGTATAGAAAATATCTTGTAGCCTGCTACTGTTAAAGCTTCAGTTATTCTCGCATCGGTACTTTCATCCACAATGATTAAAGGAAATTCATTCAACATCTATCAACGTTTCATTTCTTACAGACGCTGCACCATAGGATATACAGGCGAGAAGAGCTTCTCTTTTTAAAAAAGGATACGCCTTTAAAAGTTCTTCAATTGTTTCACCAGCTCCTATTTTTTCCAATATAACATCAACGCCTATCCGGGTATCTTTTATTACCGCTTTTCCTCCCAACACACCGGGTTTTTGTTCTATATAATCCATTATCATAAAAATAGTTTTACTTAAAGTTACAAAATAATGATAAGGCAAGTGCTGATGTCCTTCCAGTGTCTCTTCGGTGTATTGATCCAAGGCTAAAAGTGTAAAGCCTAATAAAGCATCCTGTTTTTTATATGAATATTAAATTGATGAAAGAACTCACATTATTTCTCGCCAATGTTGCTTTTTATTGTTACCGCATATGCGCAAAATAATAATACCTCTCTAAATAAAGATTTGTATAACCCTATGTATTTTATAATTGATTCAATGGGTAAAGTGGTGCATAAAACTGACACTGTTGCGGTAAAAATTTTTATTTACTCCACCATTAATCATTGGGATACAGCATTTTGGAAAAAGGGATATGCTGGAAAAATTTTATATAATAACGCTGAAAGGGGTTGGTACAGAATGGCCTTTGATGAAAATAAATATTATGGAAAGTCCTACTGGGTAACCGAAAGCTATCTGAATGAAAGAAAAAAACCATTACCAAAAAATATGACTGTGTGGTGGGCAGAAGATTAATCTGTTTTGCAAATTTTTACCGCATCGAAATCTCTTATATTTACGATAACAATAACTGGAAAATAGCAAGGTGGTCAGTGGATACCACTGCAGAAAAAATACAAGGTTAGTTGTTAAACTATACTTCTCGTACCCATAGCCGGATTATTGTTATAATATTGCATCCAAATTTTCTCAAACAAATAATTTATGTGCGGAATTGTTGGATACATCGGACCGAGAGAAGCATACCCGATAATTATTACAGGTCTTAAAAGGCAGGAGTACCGTGGGTATGACAGCACCGGTGTGGCTTTGATAAATGGTGATGGCCTGCGGGTTTATAAAAAGAAAGGCAAGGTTGCTGAACTGGAAGAATCATTATTAGGCAAACCGTTAAGCGCTCACATGGGCATTGGCCATACAAGATGGGCTACCCATGGCGAACCCAGT
>JANXQO010000013.1 GCA_025353485.1 Chitinophagales bacterium | reverse complement strand
TTTATCAATAAAAATAACTGGGTAATAAAAAAGATAACCATCCAGTAAATAACTTTTTGTAACAGCCAGTCTTTATGAAGAGCATACACTAAAATATTATGCAAGGCAAGGCCAGGCGTTTGCCCCGAAACAACGAAGCTTACAAACTGTATAAGAAAACTTATAACCAATGCGCTTGCTAAAAGTATAAGGCTTTTTAAAACGAAATTGAGCCAGAGCGGGTAATGACGTAAAAATTTTTTTAGTTTATAAACAAAAAGATAACCCATTATTATACTAAGCATAAACATCAGCAGCTCTCTCGTCCACAAGCTGTTTACACGGACTACCTGGTCAGCATTTTGGTTTCTTAATAATACAGTTATCCAGTCAGTCACTGTCCAGAAAAATGCAATAAACAAAACTGACCGTATTCTGTATTTGGTAATGTTGGAAATTTTAAACCATCTGTATCTAAAAAGTTTCATGATATGTTTTTCAAATAATTGTAAATAGTATTTTGTGCATTTAATTTAGGCAAATTTGTTTCCGGTTCTTTTTTCTGTTCTAAGTTGGATGTAAGTATAACCGCCTTGTCATTATCTTTCCATTGTATCTCAAAGTAATCTATCAGTTGTTTTTTGCAGACAGGTGTTTTAATTGCCACACAAACTTCTATACGGTGATGCAAATTCCTGTTCATAAGATCTGCGGAACCCATTATTACTGCTGCATTGTCACCAGCGCCAAATATCATCAGGCGTGTATGTTCCAGGTAGCGGTCAACCAATCTTTTAATAGTAATGTTCTCACTTATTGCAGGTAAACCCGGCATTATACAGCATACGCTTCTGATTATTAAATTCACTTTTACCCCCGCCTGGCTTGCTTTGTACAAAAGGTTGATAAAATCAGGCTCTTCAATATTGTTTACTTTGATGCGTATCATTGCATCATGGCCCAGCCGGGCTTTTTCAATTTCACCGTTAATAAGCTTTTCCAGCCGTGTGTTCATATTAAATTGTGATACCAGCAGCGTATCAAATTTTAATTTATTATTTTCCGCCGTTTTAGCTTCCTGTAGGGCAGGCAACTCTTTTTTCTGTAAAAATTTAAACAGAGAGATCAACTCTTTTACTATATCCGGATCGGTTGTCATCAGAACATGATCAGTATAAAACTGCGCTGTTATCTCATTAAAATTTCCAGTACTTAAAATGGCATAAAAAACATCACTGACACCTTTACGTTTTTTTATCAACGCAATTTTTGAATGTACTTTAATTTCCGGCATGCTGTAAATAATTTTTACGCCGGCATCCTTCATCACCCTGCTCCATTTAATATTATTGGCTTCATCAAATCTCGCTTTTAGCTCAATAAATGCAGTTACATTTTTACCATTCTTTGCAGCGCTTATCAATGCATTTACAATGTGGCTTTCTGCAGCCACACGATACAACGTAATGTAAATATCAGTTACTTCCATATCAACTGCTGCCTGGTTAAAAAACGACAATACAGGATTATAAGATTGATAGGGAATGTGGAGCAGAACATCCTGCTTATTTAATACATTAAAAATGTCGCCACTGTCCATAATATTTAAAGAGGAGAGTGGTTTTAGTTTTTGATAAGTAAGATCTTTATTGAATGTTGGAAATGAAGAAAGATCGCTTAAGTGATGATAGCGGCCGCCGGCAAACATATCTTCTAACTTAACTTTAAAAGCTGATGCAAGAAATAACTGCAGATTACCGGGCATACCATTTTGATAAAGAAAACGTGATGGCGGCCCATCATCTCTTTTTTTAAGTTGCTTTTCAATTTTAGTTAAAAGATCTCCGCTGTATTCTTCTACCAGGCGTAACTCCGCATCTCTGTTGAATTTGATGCTGTACACACCAATAATTTCCAGGCCGGGGAAAATGTATTTAAGATTTTCTCTTACAATATCATCAATAAATAGTACCTGCTCAACTCCATCAATCGGGGTAAGTATAAAAAATCTTTTTAATTTATTGGAAGGGATATTAATGATAGCCTGCTTTAAAAGCCCCTGGTTATTTTCTTTTAGTGAAACAACAAAATAGAGATGATTATTTTGCGGGATAAAAGTATGTGTACTGTTCCCATCTAAAAATATTGGTTGAATAAAAGAAAGCACATGGGATAAAAAAATTTCTTTTACTTCAGCAATGTGCTCTGTCCTTATCTCACTGTTGTAATAAAAAATGATACCCCTGCTTTTTAATTCGGGAATAATTTCTTTTAATAAAATTGCGCCAAACAAATCTAACTGGCGGTTAATTTCTTTTTGTATTTCTTCAGGAATATCTTCTGCAGAACTACCGCTCACCTGTATTCTGGTTTTCCTGTTAAGTTTTGAAAGCGCTATGATTGAAGGATAGCGTACTCTGAAAAATTCATCAAGGTTGGAAGAAAAAATAGAAAGAAATTTTAAGCGTTCGTACAAAGGAACTTGTGTATCTGCTGCCTCCTGTAAAACTCTTAAATTAAAACCTAACCAGCTAAGGTCTCTGTTGTAAAACATTGTAACCTTAATTTTATAATGGTGATCCGGAGCCTTTTACTATAGTGGTGGCAGTAGCTATATCATGATGAAAGAAAGCCGCTATAGCAAAGGCGAATACCGAAACAATTATACCAACCATAAAAATATTATAAGCAAGCCGTATCAATTTATATTTCCTTCCTAATACTGTTCCTAAATAATAAATATCTTTTATTAGTGAACCATATAAATAATCGGTGTCTCTCATCATAGTTCTCATTGCAAGATTATATTGATCAAAAGTTGCGCGGTGAAAGTTTCCAAAAAATAACAGGTTTACTTTTTTATCATGTATGTCCTGTTCCGTAAAAGTACCTCCGCTTATTTTTGGACGTGTTGCCAATATTGAAATAACTATTGTAGTTACTGCTACAATTAAAAATATTATTGAGGGGATGGTTAAATAGGGAGCATCAGAAAGTTTGCGCAATAGCACACTTAATATTACAGAGATGATGATTGAATTTACCGAGATAAGGATATTAGCTTTATGATCTGCCATGTCGCTAAGCTTTAAATGATTTTCAGAGGTTAAACGCAGCATTGTTTGAATACCCTTAGACATCAAACCGCTTTTGTCCTTTTCAATATCTGCAAGGCTTTCCAGCATAGGATTACCAATTTCAGGGTTTGCCATCTTATTTTTTTCAATTTTTTCCACGTCAATATCCTGTAATTTCTTTTTTAATTTTTTCATGTTTAATTCTTTAGTTGCTGAAAGCAGATCTTTACAGTAAGTTGTATAAAACTGATGCTCCCCAAGCATTTTAATTGTATTGATGTAGAATACTTTTTTATCAACATCACCTATTTTTAATTTATCCTCTTTTAATACACGTTTATTGGTTTCTTTAAATTCTTTAGTGCCTAAATTATAGGTATCTGCATCGCAGATTATTTGTTGCAATAGCGTAGTTGGATTTCTGGGGCTTTTGGTAGCCATTATACATTGGTCAATTCCATTTATAAGTTCTGTATCATTTGTATGATCCAGCATAAACTTTTTCATAACCTCAACGCTCATAGTTTCATGCTTTGAGGGCTCTGTAAATAAATAACCTGTATCATGAAACCACGATGCTGTATAAAGAATAAGCATTTCTTTTTCGTTAATGTTATAATGACCTGCAATTTCTTTTGTTCTGTCAACAACGTTTTGGGTATGTTTAAGGTTATGAAAAACAAGTGCATCATCCTGCAGCGTTTGGTATAAGCCGGTTACGTAATTCTCTATTTTTTTATAAAGGTTATTATCCATACTTAAAATGTTAGGCGAAATTTAGTGCCGAGTGAAAAGTTAAGTAATTTATCTTCATCAGAAATACCTACTGTTGCCGAAATAACAACAATATTAAATGGTGAATAATATAATCCACCTCCGTAAGATTGATGCCACTTTTTAGAATTTTCATTCTTTATCCAAACCCTTCCAATATCATAAAGGCCTATTAAACCTACATCACCGGGCAAAATGTATAATTGTGATTTAAAAAGTTTTATCCTTTCTTCTGCGCTGGCATAAAGAATTGCTGAACCGGAAAAACGCTGTTTTCTAAAACCTCTTAAAATATTATTTGCTCCCAGGTCAAGCGCCTGGAAAAATTCAAAATTTTTACTGAAGATTTTTCCGCCTCCAAATTTTAGCACCGTAACAAATTTTCTGTCTTCGGTAAGGCTTGCATACACTGTCATGTCTGATGTAAATTTCGTAATGCCCTTGCTGTTGCTGTTAATGCCTGCCATACTGCTAAATTCATTATACCATGTAATGCCACGGCTGGGAATTAATTCATCGTTCACATAATTTATATCAATCTTAAGTTTAGCGCCTAAATAATCTTTGTTGCTGTAAACACTTGCAGAATCAATAGGGAAAGGGGAGGAGCCCAGTATCCTGTTTTTATTATCAGCAAATTTACTCCAGTAATGATAATAAACAGGGCCAAAACTTATATCAACAACATGATTTTTAAAACCTTTGCGCAATAACAATTCTGTTTCAAAATATTTATACCTAACCCTGTAATATTCCAACGGTTTGCTTTTATCAAATACTGTTGAATTACCAAGACCAAAAAAGTTATTAAGTGTTGGGCTTACAAGATCAGCATTAAAAATTATATCCTTCTTTAAAAAAGCTGCATTAAAAATTCCCTGGTAACTTAACTGGTATGCCCCATGCGTTGGTGCATATAGTGCTGAAAGTTTTTGATACGTTGAGTAAGGATCTTTTCTAAAGCCATACGTTTTTGCCGAAAAGCTAAGACCAACAAGCAGATTGTCTTCCTGGTTATAGGCAACGTTTAGTTGAGGATAACGATAGATATTGTAATTGAAGCCGTAAGGCTTATATTCATTTACAGTAGGGTCTACAGAAAAATCAGTTTTTGTTTTAGAAGAATTGGTAACTGCATTTTTTTCTGTAGTGGAATCTGTTGCTTTAAGATCATAAACAAAGTTGCGAACGTGACCTTTAATATTAAAAGAATCATTGCCTTTGCCCCCTATCATTCTTACTTTAATTTTTGAATTTGTATTTTCAGCAATTTCAAATTTATCATTACCACCTAAACCGTACAAACGAATTTCTTTTGTATAATAGTGATCGAATGAACGATTGTAAATTATCCCTGCTGAATCTGTTTTATTTTTTCTTCTGTAAACAATTACCTGCAGGCTGTCTCCATTATTTTGAACTTTAAAATACTCCTTGTCGTTACTTCCTATAATGCTTACTTTCTTTGATAAAAATTTATACAGTTTAATTCCCTGCTTCATCAAAATATCTCTCCTGCTTTTTAATTTTTCAGTTATCGTTGATGCATCCAGTGCATAAATTTCAGGAGGTAGAAGTTTTACTGATGAATCAATTGCAGCGTTAGTAAGATCGTGTTGAATTTTTGCAATTGAATTTTTCCAGTCATTAATATTTAAGCGGCTCATAAAAATCCTGTCTATATCACGGGCTTCATAATTAAACCAACGTATATCACTGAAATTATTTTTAAATCCCTGCAAATATTTGAATTGGTTTTTTGCAAGATAATTTATCAGCAGGCCATCGGAATTATACATTGCCTGGTCTCTGTCTCTTGGTACAGGATAATATAATTTTCCCTTGCCTGTATCTGCTGTTCCCCACTTCCACTGATCAAAATGCCTGTCCCAGTCACCAATAATATTATCAAGAAGGCGTGCTTTTAAATAAGCAAATTCATCAACATGGTTATCATGATCATCAATCATTTTATTTATAACCTTGGCAGTAGTTTTTGTATCTGCAGCATCTGCAGTTGGCTCCCGTTCTTCCAATAAACAAACCGTATTTTTAAACAGGGTTTGGTAAATTCCAAATGCAGGATCATCAGGAACAAAAAAGAATTTAGGATGCGTAGAAAGCACGCCGGTAGCCTGCGACAGGCCGGGCACAATGTAGGGTGCATACGGATAGCTTGCAGAAACGAGATCCTGAATAATATCCTGCGCCAGTGTATGTCTTAGATTTTCAGGGATAGCTTTTTCGGGATCTTTATCTATAGATCGCAATGTCCATTCTGTTCCTTTTTTATCAATAAGGCGTAACGATTTTGTTTGTTTGCCACCACCCAGACTTCTTATTGTCAGGCCGCCTTTTTCTTTTCTAATATTAAAAACTTTTAGGGTTATTGGCGTACTCCATTCTTGACGATAATTTTTGCCGGCAAAAGTTTGTTTAAAGCCACTTGCTTTTTTGTATTTGTCACTTGCAGAAATTACAGCGCTGTCTTTAAAAACAATCTCTGCCTGCCGCGTCGTGTCTTTTGGATTTTCGGGAACAGGTAATGATGAAAAATTTAAAAGATTTGTACTAAACTCCACTTTTACTTTTTCTGAATCAACAGAATAAAAAGTGGAGCTTACATTTTTATTTTTTGAAACATCCAGTATTGCAAATCCTTTTTTATCAGATGCGAATAAAGAATTTTTTCCTTTTGACACCCGTGTTGATTTACTGGCAGCGCCGCTTACAATATAATAGTATCCGCTATCCTTAATTAATTGCAAAGTATGCTCATGCCCGGCAGCATAGATAACATTTTGATGTCCTTTAATTACTTTTTCAATATCTGCGATCATGCCCTGATATAAAGGATGAGACATATCTTCAGTTGTTCCGAATATGCCTCTGGTGATGGGATATATAGAGCCTATTATGGGAAGGGGGATATATAATTTAGGACTGATATCAGTTAATGGAAATATGTGTTGCTTGATAGTAAAGTTGCCTCCATGAATGCCATAACTTCTGAAGGTATGATGGACTGCAAAAATTACAAGTTTTTTTGAATTTCGTGAAAGAATATCATCAAGCTGCGTTAATACTTCGGTCTTTGTTTTATAGGGGCAATCAGATTCAATACCAGGCTTATCGTACGGAAATACCCACCACTCACTATCCAGAACAATTAATGTAATATCCGGGGTAATATTTATTTCTACCGGTCCGGGGCAGCCATCCTTAGGAAAGAATTCAACATTTTTACTTCCAAAATTATCAATATAAGCTTGTTCCCTTTGGATACCTTCCCAGCCTCCGGGATCACCGTTATTCCAATCGTGATTACCCGGAATAAAATATACCTTGGCATCGGTGCCATTGGCAATTACTATTTGCGAATCAAGCGGGGCCTTTCTTATAGTATAACCCACTACAGATTCATCAGGCAATCCGTATTGATACAAATTATCACCAAGAAAAATGATGGTAGTTTTTTTATCAAAAGGAATAGTGTTCCTTATCCCCCAAATCACTGGCTGGCGGCCACTTGCCAATTCTCCGCCATCACCAATTAAAATTATTCTCTGTTGTAAGCTATCCGGCGTTTGAGATTGGCAATAGGATTGTAATAAAATGGTAAAAAGATATATAAGCCCGCAGATTTTTTTCATCAACCTTTCTTTATTGGTTTAAAAATTAAAATAGTAGCATTGTCTTTTTCTCCCTTTTCGTTTGAAATAAGGAGATCTCCCCAGGGAGTAAAAGTAATTCCTTCAGGCTGATTGAAAGTAACAGGGTCAAGGGGATAAACGTCTTTTACTTTACCATTTCTATCAGCCACTACTAATAATTTATTTACAGATGCAAGAATATACAACTCATTGGTTAGCGGATTTATGGCTGCCGCAGAAGGTTTAAAATGAAATTTTTCTTCTTTACTTTTTTCACCAACAGGTTTCACATCAATTTGAAAAGCTGTGTTGTAAATAGAAGAATCCGGTTGGCAGACAAAAGCAGTAACTACCTTCTTTTTATCATCTTCACAATTTTTACAAAGTATTACCAGTCCTAATTGCGGATCAAAATACATTGTTTCAAATTCATTGGTTTTTTTGTCTGCACCCGGAAAGGCAGATTTTGTTTTAATGATAGAATCTCCCTGAAATTTTAAAGTTTCAATATCGCCATTACTTATTAGTATATAAAAAGTGCTATCGTGCAGTACAATATCTTCAAAATCATGTTTTTTATCATATCTCCATTGCTTTATTTTTCCACTTCCATCCATGTAGATTTTAAATAAAATTCCATCTTCATCTATCTCTGCAAAAACACTGCTGTCTTTAGAATAATATGATATCCCGGATATTTCATTAAGGCCGGAGGGCAATGTAATTTTTAAGGGATCATTAAGATCATAACCCGAAGGTGAAGCAGAATCTTTTTTATCAGGGCCGCAACCTGAATAATCATGAAATTTTAAAAGCACCAATAAAACAATAAGTAATTTGGAATTAAACATATATATAAAGGTAAGATGAATTATTGCCGTAGAGGCAAACCCTATGCCATATGATGGATTTAATTTGTTTGAAACCCTACCTTTGAGACCAAATAAAAAACATGAGAGAACTCTCTGTAGTTATTACTGTTATTAATGAAGAAGATAATATTCATCCACTGATTAACGAAATACGCAATGCCTTAGCGGGCATGGATTACGAGGTTATTTTTGTGGATGATGGATCTACAGATGCAACAAAAAAGAGAATTAAAGAAATAATTGATGACCGGGTTATATTGGTGGAGCTTAAAAAAAATTATGGGCAAAGTACTGCAATGACGGCAGGTATAGACCATGCTACGGGAAAATATATTGCCTTGCTGGATGGTGATCTTCAAAACGATCCCGCTGATATTCCTTTTATGCTTACGCTTTTGAAAAAGGAAGATTGGGATGTAGTGGCCGGTAACCGGAAGAATAGAAAAGATGGAATGTTTTTAAGAAAGATACCCAGCAAAATTGCCAATTATTTTATCAGGCGCTGGACAAAAGTGTACATAAAAGATTACGGCTGCACATTAAAAATATTTAAACGGGAAATTGCAGAAGACCTTGGATTGTATGGTGAACTTCACCGCTTTATTCCTGTACTGGCGGCAATGCAGGGGGCAAGAATTACACAGGTTGATGTAAAACATCATGCAAGAAAATTTGGAAAATCAAAATATGGTTTGGGAAGAACTTTCAGGGTTATGAGTGACCTTGTTACTATGATTTTTTTTAGAAGGTATATTCAAAAGCCTATGCATTTATTTGGAACGATGGGTTTTATAAGTTTATTCTTTGGAGTTATTATCAATATTTATTTGCTGGTATTAAAAATTCTTGGCCATGATATCTGGGGCAAGCCATTACTAATTCTTGGGTTGATATTTTTATTAGGCGGCATTCAATTGATAACTATCGGCATCATCGCAGAAATAAGTGTTAGAACTTACTTTGAATCCAGCAATAAAAAAACTTACCAGGTAAGAAAAGTTTATGATGCCACAACAGTTTAAAAACATACCCGCATCTTTTAAAGCCTCACCCCAACCCCTCTCCTCACGGAGAGGGGCTCAAGCATTAAAACTGTTTATCAAACTTGCAGTAACAGCAGTTTGCCTGTGGTATGTAAGTAAAAAAATTGATTGGGCACTTACCTGGCAATTGCTTACGCAAAGTAATAAATGGTGGCTGCTTGCCGCTGTGGTTTTATTCATTCTTTCCAAGATCGTTTCTTCCGTTAGGTTAAATATCTTTTTTAAAAGTATTGGCGTTCATCTTTCTGATATTTCCAATTTAAAACTGTATTGGCTTGGTATGTTTTATAATTTATTTTTACCCGGAGGTATTGGCGGAGATGCATACAAAGTGATCTTGCTGAACCGCAATAAAAAGCAATCGGTAAAGCTTTTATCGGCCTCTGTTTTATTAGACAGAGTTAGCGGTGTAGTTGGCCTGGCAATTTTAGCAGCAATATATTTTGCATTAATAAGCGCACAAAAAAGTTATTCAACATCATTGCTGGCAGCAATTATACCGGCATTGGTTGTATATTATTTTTTTATCAAGAAAATATTTCCTTCGTTCATCAGCGCTTTCACAACCACATTATTATTGGGTTTACTGGTGCAGGCATTACAGGTTTTATGTGCGTATTGCATTATGGCATCAATCCCGATAGCCATCGGGATTACAGAACACCAGTCAGCTTATATTTTTATTTTTTTGTTGTCATCTATCGTTGCGATACTTCCTTTTACAATCGGTGGTTTGGGAGCAAGAGAAGTTGTATTTCTTTGGGGAAGTAATTTGTTTTTTTTGGATAAGCAGCAATCAATTTACATCAGTATTTTATTTTATCTTATCACTGTATTGGTTTCTTTTGCAGGAGTAAGGTGGGTGTATAAAAAGCCCATCCCAACAAATGTTTGAACGGATTGAAAGTTTCTGCTAAAGCCCTTCCCGAAGGGAAGGGTAGCAGGTATTAGATTGTTGTTGAAAATAAAAGAAATAAAAATTCAGGATGCAAATAAATGGCAATCTTAAATGAAAAAAAAAAGCAAATACATTCAAATTAAATGGACAAACAAAATATAAAAGAAAGCAACAATTTAAGTTCCCCCTTCGGGGGACACGGGGCTTTTTTTATTTTATTTGTATTGCTGGCAGCAATTTTATTCATCCGCCTTGGAGCAACTCCAATTTACATTTTAGATGAAGCAAAAAATGCACAATGTGCAAGAGAAATGCTTTTGCGGCATGATTTTATTGTACCAACTTTTAATGGCGAGCTAAGGGTTGACAAGCCACCTTTGCATTATTATTTTATGATGGCTGCATACAAAATGTTTGGAGTGAATGAATTTGCAGCAAGATTTTTTTCGGTTGTTATGGGCTTGCTTACAATATTGGTTACCTATAATTATAGTAAAAAATTATTCAATCCATTTGCTGCATTTTGTGCATGCCTTGTTTTGGCTACAAGCACACAATTTTTATTTGAGTTTAGGTTATCTGTTCCTGATCCGTATTTGATTTTTTTTATAACACTCGGATTATTTAGTGCATTTACATGGCTGAAGCAAAATAGTATTTCACAACTCTATATAAGTGTAATTGCTTTTGCATTGGCAACCCTTGCCAAAGGTCCGGTAGCGCTGGCGTTGCCGGGATTGTGTTTATTGATATGGATAATATGGGATAAAAAATGGAAAGCTTTTTTTACATGGCATTTAATGCCCGCTTTTATTTTGCTGGCATCCATTACATTGCCATGGTACATTGCAGTTCACAAAGCAACCAATGGCGCATGGACAAGAGGATTTTTTATAGAACATAATCTCAATCGGTTTTCTGATCCCCAGGAAGGGCATGGCGGATTATTTTACATAACTATTGTATTTATATTAATCGGGTTGCTTCCTTTTATGAGTTTTATAGGAGAGGTTATAAAAAAACAGAAGACTGTTTTTCAAAATGATCTTGTTAAGTTTTCAGGAGTTGTAGTCGCCGTCTTCGTGATCTTCTTTAGTGTATCAAGCACAAAACTTCCTAACTATGCAATGCCATGCTATCCTTTTGCTGCTGTGATATTGGGAAGTTTTATTGCATCATTATTAAATGGTGAGGTCACTTCAAAAAAATATCCTCAATACATTCTTCTTGCAGTTTTATGTGCAGTACCATTTGCAGGATACTTTATAATAAGGTATGAAACGGAAACCCTTTCAATAAGTTGGATTGCATGGTTAACGGCTATAATTCCTGTTGGATTTATTTATTTTCTTTTAATAAATAAAAATACAAGATGGCAAAAAATAATTTCTGCAATTGTTATTTTGTATTCGTTGTTGAATATTATTTTGCTTCATTATATTTATCCAACATTATATAGACAAAATCCTGTTTCAAAAACAATTGGAATTGTAAGGCAATCGCCTGTTGTCTTATCCTATAAAATATATAATCCGGGATATAATTTTTATCTGGATTCAAATATTAATAAATATAATTCTTTAGATTCTATAAATATTCAATTACAACAAAACCCTGATGCAATAATAATCAGCAGGAAAGAATTTCTCGATTCTCTGAAAACATTAGATCTTGATGTAATTGCTGAACACCGGGACATTTTTGAATTGCCAACAACAATTATCCTTAAAAAACATGCAAAATTTTAATTATAAAAATTTCAGGATTGGATTGCTCTTATCAATGTTTTGTGCATTGGTTATTTTTATATTCTCTTATTCATACGGAAAAAATAATTCGTTCCTTTTATTAAATACTGATCTTGGAATTTTTGCAGATTCCTTCTTTAGTTTTTTTTCTTATTTAGGGGATGGTTTATTATGGATTCCATTGCTTATATATTTTATTTATAAAGAAGGGAAAAAAATGCTTCCGTTTCTTATCAGTTGTTTTGCACTATCAACAGCAATAACGCAGGCTTGTAAATATTTAATAGTACCTGACGAACTAAGGCCCACAGCTGCTATTACAACACACTTTATTCATACGGTAAAGGGAGTAACTGTACACTTAACAGCCAGTTTCCCTTCCGGCCATACGGCTACTGCTTTTGTATTTTATTTAATTTTTTGCCTGGTATTTAAAAATCAGTGGTGGCTTTTTGTTGGCTTAATATATGGTTTAATGGTAGCTTATTCCCGTATCTATCTTGCCCAGCATTTTCCATTTGATGTTGCCGGTGGAATTGTAGTGGCTATGGTCTCAGTAGTTTTCTCTCTTATCATTCAAAACCAAATTGGTAAAAGAAAAACTCAATAACTTACAGGCTTCTTATCTTTACAAAAGTTCTGCACATCGTACCTCTTAAAATTTTTTATTAACCAAAATTGTATTACATTTTTAGTTGTCTTTTTATTCATAATAATTTTTAAAAATGAAATATAAACCTGTTCAAAATTATATTAAAGGAGATTTTACAAACAGTTCTTCATCCCGTAAACTGGATGTTATTTCTCCATTGGATGGCAATAAGCTATCTGAAGTTCCAATGTCATCTTCTGCTGATCTTGATGAGGCAGTAAGAACAGCAAAAGCAGTTTTCCCTCACTGGAGTAAAACACCCATTAAAGAAAGAGTACAGGTTTTTTTTAAATACAAATATTTATTAGAAAAAAATTTAAATGAGCTGGCAGAATTATGTTCAGAAGAAAATGGGAAAACCATTGGTGAATCAATTGCAGAAATTGAAAAGTGTATTGAGCTTACTGAGTTTGCTACATCATTACCTCAACTTATCACCGGAGAGATATTAGAAGTTAGCCGTGGTGTTGAATGCAGAACAGAACATGTTCCGCTGGGGGTTGTGGCATCTATTGTACCTTTTAATTTTCCTGCAATGGTGCCCTGCTGGACGTTACCAAACGCAATTGCTTTAGGAAATTGTATGATAATGAAACCATCCGAAAAAGTTCCGCTGTGTGTTGGAAGATTAGCAGAACTTTTAAAAGAAGCTGGTTTACCCGATGGCGTTTTTAATGTTGTTCATGGAGATGTTGAAATTGTTGAAGCCATTTGTGATCATCCGGATATTCAGGCTGTATCATTTGTTGGCTCAACAAAAGTTGCCAAAATCGTTTATCAAAGAGCAACCTCAAATTATAAAAGATGCCTTGCACTCGGTGGTGCAAAAAATCATCTAATGGTTTTGCCTGATGCAATCCCCGGAATGACTGCACAAAATGTTGCAGCAAGTATGAGCGGATGCGCAGGGCAAAGATGTATGGCTGCATCAGCAATGATAGGCGTAGGTAATGTTGACAGCATCATTGATAAAATTTGTGAAGAGGCAAGAAAAATTATTCCAGGTAAAAACCTTGGAGCTGTAATTAATAAAGAATCAAAAGAACGAATTGAAAAATATATAACAGAAGCTGAAAAAGATGGAGCAAAGATTTTAGTAGATGGAAGAAATACAAAAGTTGAAGGAAAGGAAAACGGAACTTATGTAGGGCCAACAGTTATTGATTTTGTAACTCCGCAAATGTCGGTTGCTACCGAAGAAATTTTTGGACCGGTCATCAGCATCATAAGAACTAAAACTATAGACGAAGCATTGGCAATTGAAAATGCAAATCCTTATGGAAATGCGGCAAGTGTGTTTACACAAAACGGTGGTGCAGCCCGTTACATAATTGATAACGCCAGCGCAGGGATGATTGGTGTTAATGTTGGTGTACCCGTACCCCGTGAGCCTTTCAGCTTTGGTGGATGGAACGACAGTAAGTTTGGTGTGGGAGATATTACCGGCAAAAGTTCCATTGAGTTTTGGACAAAACTAAAAAAGTCAACAATCAAATGGAATGCAGAAGCTGGAGTGAATTGGATGAGTTAATAAATTATTTTATGAAGATTATTTTTATTGTTCTTTACTTAATGGGAATGTTTTCAACTTCCTCTTATTCACAAGATTTTAGAGGAAGAATAGTTATTGGGAAAAAATATGCGGACCAAGAAGTAAAAAAAGCGATAACAAATAAAAATGCCAAACCTTTCTATGATACTTTAATAAATAATAAGGAAATGGCAATTGCAGTTGTGGAACCAATTCTTTTTAAAATTTACGGAAACGAAAATATCCTAAAACAAAGGCCATATGAATCTTATTTGATTAATGGATATTGGTATATAAGTGGTACTCTTCCGGAAGATTGGAAAGGTGGTGTCTTTGAAATTATTATTAGTTCCAAAAATGCTCAAGTAGTTAAATTAATTCATGGTAAATAAACCTGCAGAAACATGCAGTCGCAATTTGTGACCGCATGCATACATCCATGCCAAAGGCAAAAGCAAATATTATTCAACTAACTCCTGATGAAAAAATCATCAGAAAGATATATTTTATCCGTGATCAAAAAGTAATGTTGGATTTTGATTTAGCCGCTTTATATGAGGTAGAAACCAAAGTTCTTAATCAGGCAGTAAAACGTAATATTGAACGTTTTCCTGAAGACTTTATGTTCCGGTTAACTGCAAAAGAATGGATAACCATGCGGTCACAAATTGCGACCGCATCTCAAAAGAAAAGAAATACAGATATAACACCTTATGCCTTTACTGAACATGGCGTAACAATGCTTGCCAGCATTCTCAAAAGTGAACGGGCGGTTAAGATGAGCATCGCACTAGTCCGGGCGTTTATTGAACTTAAAAGAGTGGCTACCCAATACACCAAAATATCTGAGCAATTACAAATATTAAAAGATAGAATTGGGGAACATGATGTTCAGCTTAACAGCATTTACACAGCAATAGAAAATTTGCGGATGACGAAGCAGACAAAGAATTGAAAGAACAAAAATGGGTTAACAGAAAAAGAATTGGTTTTAAATCTGCTGAATAAAGAACAAAATGTACAAGGGAGTGATACAACGATGCTTAATTCATGTTCAAATACCGGTTACAAAAAAATAAAAATATTATGAGTTTACTTGAAAAGATTTTACCAGCAAAAACACAGTCAGAAGAAATTATTAAGGACAACCTGGATTATACTTTGTTTAGCTGGAGTAAGCAAAAAGGGTTAAAGCCACTTGCAATAGAAAAGGCAGAAGGTGTTTACTTATATGATTATGATGGCAACAGGTTTTTGGATTTTTCGTCGGGGCTGATAAACGTAAATATTGGTCATGGTGATCAGCGTGTAACCCGGGCTGTGATGAAGCAAATGCAGGAGGTAACTTACGTTACGCCAAGTTGTGTTACCAAAGCGAGAGGCGATCTTGGGAAAAAATTAGCGGAGATCGCTCCGGGAAATCTTACTAAAACATTATTTACTACGGGTGGTGCAGAGGCAATTGAAAACGCAATAAAACTAGCAAGACTTTACACAGGTCGCCATAAAATAATTGCGAAGTATAGAGCATTTCATGGCGCATCTTATGGTGCTATGACTGCAGGTGGTGACCCAAGAAAATTAGCGCATGATGCACAGCAGGTTCCTAATGTTATTCATGTTGAAGATCCGTTTTGTTATCGTTGTCCGTGGGGGCAGCCAGGGCCTGAGTTTTGTCACCGGGAATGTGTGAGTCATGTTGAAAGGGTTATAGAATTTGAAGGCCCCGAAAATATTGCGGCAATAATTATGGAAGGTGAAAGCGGCACATCAGGCTGTATAAAATATCCGGCGGATTATTTGCAAAAGATAAGAGCGCTTTGCGATAAGCACGGAATATTATAAATTGCAGATGAAGTGATGAGTGGCTTTGGCAGAACAGGAAAATGGTTTGGCGTGGATAATTATGGTGTAGTTCCGGATATGATCGCCACTGCTAAAGGAATTACTGCCGGATATTTACCGCTTGGCGCATTGATAGTTTCTGATAAGCTGGCAAAACATTTTGATGATAACATGTTGTGGCTTGGGCTTACTTATTCTGCTCATCCTGTTTGTTGTGCAGCAGGTGTGGAAGTTTTAAAAATTTATGAAGAAGAAAATATGATTGAAAATGCCGCAGCAATGGGCAAATACATTGAAGAAAAAGTAGAAGAAATGAAATTAAATCATCCGTGCATTGGTGATTTTAGAAACACTGGGTTACTAGGTTGTCTTGAATTAGTAAAGAACAGAATAACTAAAGAACCGATGGCTCCTTATAATGCAAAGGCTGATGAAATGGTTGTGATGAATAAAGTGGCTGCAAAACTTAAAGAGTTAGGCATGTACACATTTGTAAGATGGAATTATATTTTTTTAGCACCGCCGCTTTGTATAACCATGCAGCAGGTTGATGAAGGGCTTGCCATGATAAATGAAGCGCTCAAGATTGCGGATGAATATGTGCCTTTAGTTTAGAGTTATTAGTTATGAATTATGAATGAGTCATATGCGTTCAAACATCCAGAATTAATAATTCTAAATTCATAATCGATTTAAATACATGAACCAAAATATAACTGACATACAATCATCTTCTCTTTACAGCGAAGACCTGGCGCCGATTCCCATGCACAAACGAACATGGAACACATGGAACTATGCAGCGCTTTGGATAAGTATGAGTTTATGCATTCCAACTTATATGCTTGCAAGTTCACTCATTGGCGGCGGAATGAATTGGTGGCAGGCAATACTTACAATCTTTTTGGGAAATACAATTGTTTTAATCCCGATGATATTGAACGGACATGCAGGCGCTAAATATGGAATTCCATTTCCGGTTTTTGCAAGGGCAAGTTTTGGTGTAAGAGGTGCTAATATCCCTGCGATGCTGAGAGCAATTGTTGCCTGTGGTTGGTTCGGAATTCAAACATGGATCGGTGGATTTGCCATTTATCAAATGATGAAATTATGGATTCCTTCTTTAACGACATTACCACAAATTTTTCCTGCATCATTTGGTTTACAAACCGGTTCTGCAATTTGCTTTTTTGTTTTTTGGTTGTTGAATATGTTCGTTGTTTATCTTGGGGTGGAGAGTATAAAAAAGCTGCTGGTGTTTAAAGCTTTCTTTCTTCCCATTGCTGCATTGGCATTATTATTTTGGGCGATAAATGCAGGACATGGATTAGGCCCGATTTTAAATCAATCTTCCAAATTTGCTACCAGCAAGGCTTTCTGGGATTTCTTTTTTCCTGCATTAACAGGTATGATCGGTTTTTGGGCAACGCTCTCTTTAAACATCCCTGACTTTACACGGTATGCAAAAAGTCAGAAGGCACAAATAAACGGGCAGGCAATTGGGCTTCCAACTTCAATGACTTTGTTTTCTTTTATTGGTGTTGTGGTAACATCTGCCACTGTAATTATTTATGGAGAAACAATTTGGGATCCATTAATTCTTGCCGGAAAATTCAGTAGTAAATTTTTTGTAAGCATTGCCATGATCGCTGTTGCAATTTCTACTTTGGCAACAAACATTGCTGCAAACATTGTCAGTCCTGCAAATGATTTTGCAAACCTTGCGCCGAAGAAAATAAATTTCAGAACCGGTGGATTTATAACAGGCATCATTGGTATTTGTATTTTTCCATGGAAGTTGATCGCAGATCCTTCAGGTTATATTTTTACATGGCTTGTTGGTTACTCAAGTTTGCTTGGGCCTGTTGGCGGGATCATGATAGCTGATTATTATTTTATAAGAAAGCAGCAACTTAATACAAATGAATTGTATCAGCATGGGGGTCAATACAATTTTAGCAACGGATTTAATTGGCGTGCTATCACTGCATTGTTGTTGGGCATCATTCCAAACATTCCGGGGTTTTTGGTTACAATAAAAGTAATTTCACAGGATGCAGTACCACTGTGGGTTTCACATCTTTATAATTATGCATGGTTCGTGGGTTTTTTTGTTTCAGGGATTAGTTATATTGTGATGATGAAGCCCCTCCTAAATCCTCCCCCAATGGGAGGGATTGATCAAAGCTTTATTGTTCAGGATTTATAAAATGATGAAAAGTAAAAAACTTAAGTTTAATTTTTAAAAAAATGCCCGACCTCCCTCTCTGAAGGAGAGGGAATGAGGGTGAGGTTACTTTTATGTCCATCTTAATTAAAAACGGAAGAATTATAACTGCTGATGCAGATTACATCGCTGATATTTTTATTGAAGGAGAAACTATTTCAACCATTGGTAAAAACCTGTCTGCCGACAAGGCAGGTTTAAATGTAAAAGCTGATAATGAAATTGATGCTTCAGGAAAATTAGTTTTCCCCGGAGGCATTGACCCACATGTGCATTTGGATATGCCTTTCATGGGAACATTTTCTTCCGACAATTATGAAACAGGAACAAGAGCTGCCTTGTATGGCGGCACAACAATGGTAATTGATTTTGTTTTGCAAAAGCAGGGAAATTCATTACAGTCAGCATTAGATGAATGGAAAGGTAGAAGTGATAATAATTGCGTTGGTGATTATAGCTTTCACATGGCGGTTACTGATTTTAATGACAACACAAAAAAAGAAATAAAACATTTTATTGAAGAAGAAGGCATCACATCTTTCAAAACTTTTATGGCGTATAAAGGTGCATTGATGATAGATGACAGGCAGATGATCGGGTTGATGGAAGAAGTGAAACAACAGGGAGGATTAATTAATGTTCATGCAACCAATGGTGATATGATCGATTACTTAATTCAAAAACATAGAGAAGAAGGAAAACTATCTCCGCTGTATCATTATCTATCTCAGCCGGAAGTTACAGAAGCAGAAGCTGCAGAGCGCTTTGTTGATATGGCGAATTACACAGGCTGCCCGGGATACATTGTTCATCTTACCTGTGAGGGCGCAATGAATGCAGTCCGCAATGCAACAAAAAGAAACCAGCATATTTTTGTTGAGACATGCATTCAATATTTAATTCTTGATGCATCATTGTATGAAAAAGATTTTGAAGGAGCGAAGTGGGTGATGAGCCCGCCATTGAGAGAAAAGAAAGACCAGGAAACTTTGTGGGCTGGAATAAATCAAGGGCTTGTAAATATTGTGGCAACAGATCATTGCCCTTTTATGTGGGAACAAAAGAAAATGGGTGAGAAAGATTTTTCTAAAATTCCCAATGGCCATCCGGCAATTGAAAATAGAATGGAATTATTGTTTAGCGAAGGAGTAAATAAAGGAAAGATCACTTTAAATAAATATGTTGAAGTTGCGTGCACAAATCCTGCAAAAATATTTGGAATGTTTCCACGTAAAGGCACAATCGCTATTGGCAGTGATGCAGATATTGTAATTTTTGATCCCAATGAAAAGCATACGCTATCAGCAAAAACGCATCACATGAATGTTGATTACAGTGGCTATGAAGGATGGGAAGTTACTGGAAAAGTAAAAACTGTTTTATTGCGTGGAGAAGTTGCTATTGGTAATAATGAATGCAAAGTGAAAAAAGGATTTGGTAAATTTATAAAGCGGTCTAAGGTATCACAAAACATCTAACGTCTTTGCGAGGAGGAGGCACGACGACGAAGCAATCTTATATTGAAGAAATAAATTTAAAGGTTGTTTCCTAATTTGAAATGTCTTATAGGATTGCTTCGTCGCTTTGCTCCTCGCAATGACGCTTGAAGAACCAAAAGCATAAGTGAGTGACACAACGATGATGCTATAAAAAACAAATGCCCGCAAAAAAAATAATTAAAAACTAAACGATAAAAGATGCCACGAATTATTAAATCAGGTTTGATACAAATGTCCCTTCCACAAACGGAAGGAGAAGGTACGATAGCAGAAATTGTACAGGCGATGTATGACAAACATATTCCACTGGTTGAAGAAGCCGGAAAAAAAGGTGTGCAGATATTATGTTTGCAGGAAATTTTCAACACGCCTTATTTTTGTCCCGGTCAGGATAAAAAATGGTATGCCTCTGCAGAAGCAGTTCCAGGACCAACAACTGATCGTCTTGCAGAGTATGCAAAAAAATACAACATGGTAATCATTGTTCCGGTGTATGAAAAAGAGCAGGCAGGCGTTTTATACAATACCGCAGCAGTTATTGATGCTGATGGAACTTACTTAGGCAAGTATAGAAAAAATCATATTCCGCACACCAGTGGCTTCTGGGAAAAATTTTTTTTCAAGCCTGGAAACCTTGGCTATCCTGTGTTTCAGACGAAGTATGCAAAGATCGGTGTTTACATTTGTTATGACCGTCACTTCCCTGATGGTGCAAGATGTTTGGGTTTAAACGGCGCTGAAATAGTTTACAATCCTTCCGCAACTGTTGCTGGTTTATCACAATATTTATGGAAGTTAGAACAGCCTGCTCATGCAGCAGCCAATGGATATTTCATGGGTTGCATTAATCGTGTTGGTGAAGAGAAGCCATGGAACCTTGGTAAGTTTTATGGCTCATCATATTTCGTAGATCCACGTGGGCAAATTTTTGCACAGGCTTCTGAAGATAAAGATGAATTACTGATTGCAGATTTTGATTTGGATATGATTGAAGAGGTTAGAAACACATGGCAATTTTTTAGAGATAGAAGGCCGGAAACGTATGGTAAAATTGTAGAACTATAATTTTATTTTAAATGTTGAATGATAAAATTTAATCAGTCACAAATAATGAAACTTTTATTCCTTTTTTTTATTACAATTACAGCTTTAAGTTTTTCTATTGCGCAAGTGCCAGTAAAAGATGAGCCAAGACATCACAACATTTTTGAAAATAATTTTGTACGTATATTAGATGTGAATATAAAACCCGGCGATACTACTCTCTATCACAGACATGCTATTCCTTCTGTTTTTATATTTTTCACTAAAACAAAAGTAGGTTCTAACTTAATTAACCAACCGGCGCTTTCAAACATCAATATATCTGGGAATATTATTTACGACAGTTTAAAAACGCCAAGGATTCATCGTGTTTGGAATGAAGACACTTCCTGGTTTCATGTTATGGATGTTGAGATTGTTAATCAAAGGGAGACAGCGAAACATTCTCTCTTAAAAATCAAAAATGCCCAACTGCTTTTTGATAAACCTTTGGTTAGGGGATATAATGTGAAATTAAATATTGGAGAGACTTTCAATATACCAAAATCAGATACAAGGTTTTTATTAGTTAGCATTGGGGAAGTGAACCTTAATATTATCACTAATGCAAAAGGGCAGATCCGTGCAATGAAAGCAGGTCATTTTATTTGGATAGAGCCAAACGAAGATGTTGTGATAAAAACATTAAATAATACGCACGGGAGTTTTGCATTGTTGCAGTTGAGGTAGATACTTATAATAGTAAATATAAAATGTAATAAACGTTGGCTATACAAAATAACAGACTATCAGAAAAAGATTACGCCGAAAACTTCAGTGATATCCATCCGCCGTTTGAAAACAAAGAGGCTGCATTGGTGGAAGCCAATCGTTGCATATTTTGTTATGATGCACCATGTACTAAATCATGCCCAACATCTATCAACATTCCAAAATTTATTAAACAGATAACAACAGATAACATCAAAGGCTCTGCACACACCATTTTTATTTCAAACATTTTTGGCGGAGGATGTTCAAGAGTTTGTCCTGTTGAAAAATTATGCGAAGGCGCTTGTGTTTATAATTTATTGCATGAGCAGCCAATTGAAATTGCAAAATTGCAGCGCTGGTCAACACAACCAGCGATTGAAAATAAATGGAAACTGTTTGAAAGAAAAATGCACACCCCTTCAGGGAAGGGAGGCAAAGTTGCCATCGTAGGTGCAGGACCGGCAGGGCTTTCATGCGCTCATGTACTTTCACGTGAAGGAATTGATGTTACTGTATTTGAAAAAGAAAGCAAAGGTGGCGGGCTTATGACTTACGGAATTGCTGCCTATAAAGTAACACCAAAATTCTGCCAGGATGAAGTTGATTTTATTATATCCCTCGGCGGAATTGAAATAAAATATGATCATAGTCTTGGAAAAGATGTAACTCTTGCTGACCTGCAAAAAAATTATAATGCAGTGTATTTAGGAATGGGAGTTGGATTAGCCAATCAATTAAATATTCCGGGAGAAGAATTAGAAGGAGTAGAAGATGCCATTAGCTTTATTTATGATATAAGAAGTAAAGGATATCCCAATGTTTCGGTTGGAGAAAAAGTTGTTGTCATTGGAATGGGTATGACAGCAATTGATGCAGCCACTCAGGCAAAACGTCTCGGCGCAAAAGAAGTAACGATGGTGTACAGAAGAAGCGAAGCAGAAAAAAATTGCACACAGGTAGAACTTGATATTGCCATGCTTGATGGTTGTAAAATTCAATGGCTTGCAGCACCAGTTGCCATCGCAGGCGAGAATGCCCGCCCGGATGACCCCGTCGGACGGGGAAAAGTAACCGCATTGATATGTGATGTAATGAAACTCGGTGCACCCGATTTCTCCGGAAAGCCTGCACCAATAAAAACCGGAGAAACAATAACCATAGAATGTGACATGGTAATTAAAGCAACAGGGCAAAGCCCTTTCATGGAATTGGTTGAACAAAATGGATTGGAAAATAACAAAGGAAAAATTGTAGTAAAAGAAAAAGCAATCACAAACATCAAAGGAGTTTTCGCCGGTGGTGATGCAGTGAATGGCGGTAAGGAAGTTGTTGATGCCGTGCAGGCGGGAAAGGATGGAGCTGCAGCAATATTGCAATTCCTTTCACGCCAAGACGCATAAGGGAGCTAAGACGCAAAGAACCTTAGCGCCTTATTTTGGCTTTGCTTCTTTGCGTGAAACAAAAACTTATGACCGAAAATGAAATATCAAAACTAGTTGTTGACCTATGTTTCAGAATTCATAAACAATATGGTCCCGGATTATTTGAAAGTGTTTATGAAGAAATATTTAGTTATGAATGGAGTAAGAATGCAATTCCTTTCACAAGGCAACAAGGTATTCCGTTAGTACATGAAGAAATAAGAATGGAAGCGGGATTTAGAGCAGATTTTATTATCAATAACAAAGTTATTATAGAACTTAAATCAATTGAAGTATTAGCACCGGTTCACTATAAGCAGGTTCTAACATATTTAAAACTTGCAAATTTAAAATTAGGATTACTTGTAAATTTTAATGTTGATTTAATAAAAGATGGAATTCATCGGATAGTAAATAATTTATGAAAGCAGTTCACGCAAAGGCGCATAAGAAAAAATAAAGACGCAAAACTTAGCGCCTTATTTTCCTTTGCCTCTTTGCGTGAAATAAAATAAAATACAATGGCAGACATATCAGCAAACTTCCTCGGCATAAAATCCCCAAACCCTTACTGGCTCGCCAGTGCGCCACCAACCGATAAAAAGATAAACGTATTAAGAGCTTTCGAAGCAGGGTGGGGCGGGGTTGTATGGAAAACCTTAGGCTCACAGGTAAAGAATGTTTCATCACGTTACTCCGCAGTAAACTTTAATGGAGCAAGAGTGATGGGCTTCAACAACATTGAGCTCATCAGCGACAGACCATTAGACATCAACCTTAAAGAAATAAAAGAAGTCCTTAAAGAATTTCCTGACCGTGCAATGATTGTTTCTCTCATGGCAGATAATGATAAACAAAGCTGGCACGAACTCATAAAAAAAGTTGAAGACACAGGGGCACATGGCTTCGAACTCAACTTCGGTTGCCCACACGGAATGACGGAAAGAGGCATGGGGGCTGCTGTTGGACAAGATCCTGAAATTGCAAAGATGGTCGTTGAGTGGGTTATGGAAGCTGCACACATTCCTGTCATCACCAAGCTAACACCCAATGTTCACTCAGTTGTGCCAACAGGCAAAGCAGTGGTACAAGCAGGCACCAACGCACTCTCACTCATCAACACCATTCAATCCGTTACTGGAATTGATTTAGATACATTCGTTCCCAATCCATACGTTGCAGGCAAAAGTGTTTTTGGTGGTTATTGCGGACCGGCAGTAAAACCAATCGCATTAAAATTTCTCGCCACCATTTCTCAAAATGAAATAACAAACAAAGTTCCCATCAGTGGTATTGGCGGCATCAGCACATGGAAGGATGCAGTAGAGTTCATGCTCCTGGGCGCAAGCAATGTGCAGGTCTGCACCGCCGCCATGAAGCATGGCTTCCGTATAATTGAAGACCTCTGCGAAGGGCTCAACAATTACATGGATGAAAAAGGATTCAAAACCATTTACGATTTCATTGGCAGGAGTGTGCCCACACTCACCCATTGGGAAGACCTCGACATCAACTACCACCACGTTGCCAACATCAACCAAAACAAATGCATTCACTGCGGGCTTTGTTATATTGCCTGCGAAGACACATCGCACCAATCCATCAGCATCACCAAAGGTAACCCATACAACACCTATGCAATAAAAGAAGAAGAGTGTGTAGGCTGCAACCTTTGCCAGCTCATGTGCCCCGTTACCGATTGCATCACCATGGTAGAGCACCGCGTAGCCCCCGAATACCTTAACTGGAAAGACTTCCAGGCACAGGGCTTACCACTAAACGATCATTGATTTTTAAAAATTAAAAATGAATAATGTAAAATGAAAAATAATTTTTTGCATTTTTAATTTTGCATTTATTTCTTGGGGCTGTAAACATAAGTTCATTGTTCAACTTCAGTTCCGGCTATCTGCTTCAAGTCCGGCGCAGAGCCAACTCACAAAACCTTCACCGGGCTTTCTGCTTCTATCCGGCAGCTTTTGAACAAAGAATATTATCAACAAATTAGCCTTATTAAAATTTGTAATTTAAATTTAAAAATTATGGATAAAAAGATTGATGAGGAAAAATACAAAAATCAATTCATTAAAATTTGTAAAAGTATTTATTTCATAAAAAGTAATAGTCTTTTAAAAAAAGCTAAGGATATTGATTCCTTCAAATTAGATCATAAGCCTCTTTTACGTGGTTTATTAATTGAAGATGAATTAATTCTAAAGTTTTTTAAAATGAATAACACACTCTCTTTGCATAAGGTTCAAGTTTTTCCCGGAAGCAACAAGGTAAATCAGCCATTTTATCCTTCTAATGAGCGTTATTATTATGATTCAATACAAAAAAGATGGTTTATAAACATTAAAAAAATTAGATTCAATCCAAGTGAAATTAATTTTAAAGGGTCTAAAATTTTTAAAGCAAAAGCACGATGTTTAACCAAGATATCAATAGGGCATTGCTTTATAGATTTGATTATTGACAATACGATTATTGATATTAAAACAGATGTGCATAGCAAAGCACTTAAAAAGCATATTAAACAGGTTTTTATTCAGGCAGTTATGTTTTCAAGTTTTTTGAAAAGTCAAATGAAATTTCACGAGAGTTATACTCCCGAGCATATGAAATTGATTAAGCAGCCCATTAATAATATTGCAATTTATTTTTGGAGAACGAATGAATTTTATAAATATGATTTGAATGATTTAATTCCAGCCTACAAGTTCAACAGACTGGTAAGAATTTATACTTTATTAGGAAGAGTTAATTCTACAGAGTTAAGAAAGATTATGCGACAATTTCTTTTTTATGGAACTAAACTATAATACCCCACGCTATCCTTAGTATATTAAAATAATAAATATCGCTGTCCTGAGTTTGTAACTCAGGACATTCTAATCTTTCCCAATATTTCAGCCATCGTAGGTGTTCAACTACAATCCGTAAGAGCCGCCGATTTCTATGACAAAAACAAAACTATTTTAAGCTGACCTTTTCACATATTCCTGTTGCTTATTAACAACGGCAACCACTCTTGCTAACAATTTATTTTTTACAGCATTCAATACACTCATTTTATTTTTTCCTTCTGCA
>JANXQO010000012.1 GCA_025353485.1 Chitinophagales bacterium | reverse complement strand
TAGTTGCCTGGCGCTAAGAATATGCAGCAAATATTTAAGGGAATCTCTAATAACAGTAAATTTAAACTTTCCAAAAGTTTAAATTAAGCATTGGCGTTAGTTTATAATTACCAACTTTTTGAAAGTTCAGTAATTAGAGATGCCCACTTTTTATTAAGCTCTTGCCAATGCTATCCCAATCCCATTCAACTATAAAAAATCTTTGTTCAGCACATTTTTTTTTCTCCAACCTATTTTATGTATGAGATTGTATCTGATTACAAAAAATTCTTTCATTTAATCTAAAACAAAAAAACATGAAACCCTCTAACATTTTATTATCTGCAATAGTATTGGCTGCTGCCTTGTTTACTAGCTGCAGTAAAAACAGTAGCGGCAGTAACGCTGCCAATGCAGTAAAATTTCAATTACAAACAACTAACCGTACTTCAATATTGGCAAGAGTACAGGCAGGCAGCATTCAATGGACTTCAGGATTTGGCAATACTACAGAAGTAAAGTTTGAAGCAAAAATAAATAGCCAGGAAATTGAACGCAAATCGCAGTCTGCCCAAAAGGTTGATCTATTTGCAGCGATTAATACATTGGGTAATATAACGCTTGCGCCGGGCACTTACAATGAAGTAGAATTTAAAGTTGAACTAAATCCCAGCGGCAGCGAGGGATCACTGGAGCTAAACGGACAATTCACCAGTGGCGGTGTTACAACACCTGTAGCGTTTAAAATAACTGTACCCGTTGAATTAAAAAATGAAAAGAGTAACGTGGTAGTAACTGACAACAGCACATACAAAGCCATAACCACTATAGATCTTTCATTAATAACAAAGGGCATTACAGAAAGCATGCTTAACAGCGCTGTAAAAACTAATGGAACTATTTTAATTTCTTCCGCTGTAAATTCCAATATTTATAACATTTTGGTGAGTAATCTTCATGACAGTGATGAAGTAGAATTTGAACACGATTAAACAACAATCTATTTTAAACTAAGCTGGTGTAATGCCGGTTTTTTTATTGATATTTCTGGCTAAGGTTATACAAAATTTTATTGTCAGCTTCTGTAAGAATTTTGCTTTTGTCCTGCATTTCAAAATGCCGTTTGAATGCTTCGATAGCGGCAGAAGTATCCCGAATATCATAACCAATAATACGCAATGCCTGCAGGCTGCTGAAGTTTTGCGGAAGAGTAATTTTAGAAGTATCACCATACCATAATCCAAAACCCTTATCAGCTAATTCTTTCCACGGAAAATTTACATTAGGATCATTCTTACGTGTTGGCGCAATATCTGCATGACCGATAAAATTAGCAGCAGGAATAGAATAATTTTTTTTAAGAGCGCCCAACAAAACCAATAAGCTATTTATTTGTTGGTCAGTAAAAACTTCAAATCCATTGTTATCAATTTCAATTCCTATGGAAGAAGAATTTACATCAGTAAGATTTCCCCACCTGCTATTTCCGGCATGCCATGCCCTTAGATAATCATTAAGCATGTGATGGATAGTACCGTTTTTACAAATTACATAATGAGCGCTTACCTGTGTGCGTGGGAGTGTGAACGTCTGTAACGTTTGCTCACAACTGTTTTGTGCTGTATGATGTATGATAACAAAATTAGGTTTGCGCATTCCCATATTGGTTGTGCCAACCCATTCGGATGATGTGGGGATAGAATCTTTTAAAGGGCTTTGGCGAAGCGTTTTTGCAAATGTTTTTACTTGTTTTTTATAACTTTTATTGGTAGCTGCGTATTTATTGGATGAACATGAAAAGCAAATAAATATTATCAGGAAAAGAAAAGTAATTATTCTCATTAAGATTTTTTTTCAAAGATAAATAAGGCAGGATCTAAAGTCAGATTAATATTTTTGTATGATTACAATTAAAAGCCTTCCTTGTATTTCAATTTCCTTTTACTATCTTGCTCTCTGCCTCCCACCAAAAGATACTGCTTCCCATAATTCACCTTATTTATTTATTATTTTAAAAAATTAAATTATGAAAAGATTGATCTTATTTCTTTTAACAGGCATTGCATTTTCATGCAATAACGAAGGAACAACTACAAAGGAAGCAACGAAAGACTCAGCAACAGCAACAACCACTGCTAAAATGAATTATCCCTACACAATCGAACATCCCGATTACTGGGAGGTGGGCAGTACATCTAATACAATGGCAGTTTTAAATTCAGTAAAAGCTTTCCAGGATGGGAATGTAGCAGAATCTGCAAAATACTTTGGAGATTCAGTACGGTTACAATTTGATGGATTGGATAAAAAAGTATCACATGACAGTTTGCAGACATGGCTTGCTAAAATGAGAAGCGATTACAAAAGCATGGATGTAAAAATGAACGATTGGGAATCTGTTGTTTCAAAAGATAAAAAAGAAGAATGGGTTACTATCTGGTACAGGCAGAAGTGGGAAGATATGAAAGGAAAAACAGATTCGGCAGACTTTATTGATGATCTACAAATGAAAGATGGTAAGATCATAAGATTAGGTGAATATAGCAGGAAGCTGCATTAATTTATAAACAGACATTTTGGGGAGCACTGCAATCGCAGTGCTCTTTGTATTTTACATATTCCTTCTGTACTGCCCGCCCACTTCGTACAATGCATGGGTGATTTGGCCGAGTGAACAATGCTTTACAGTTTCCATTAGTTCTTCAAAAAGATTTCCATTGTTGATGGCAACCTGCTGCAAACGCTTAAGCATAGCATCACTTTTATTTTTATTTCTTTCATGAAAAGCTTTCAACGTATTTATCTGAAATTCTTTTTCTTCTGTTGTACTTCTTATAACCTCCTGCGGTAAAATAGTGGGTGAGCCATTTTTATTTAAAAAAGTATTAACACCAATGATGGGAAATTCGCCGGTGTGTTTTAATGTTTCATAATACAAACTTTCTTCCTGAATTTTATTTCGCTGATACATTCTTTCCATTGCACCGAGAACACCGCCACGTTCCGAGATTCTTTCAAACTCAGCCATCACAGCCTGTTCTACAAGGTCAGTCATTTCCTCAATTAAAAAACTTCCCTGGTTTGGGTTTTCATTTTTTGCTGTTCCTAATTCGCGGTTAATAATTAATTGTATCGCCATTGCCCTGCGAACACTTTCTTCAGTTGGCGTTGTTATCGCTTCATCATAAGCGTTGGTGTGAAGGCTGTTGCAATTATCATAGATGGCATACAATGCCTGCAGTGTTGTGCGTATATCATTAAAATCAATTTCCTGCGCATGCAAACTTCTGCCGCTTGTTTGAATATGATATTTCAACATCTGGCTGCGCTTGTTGGCATTGTATTTATATTTCATTGTTTTTGCCCATATCCTTCTTGCAACTCTGCCGATAACAGAATATTCAGGATCCATTCCATTACTAAAAAAGAAAGAAAGATTGGGCGCAAAATCATCAATATTCATTCCCCGGCTTAAATAATATTCCACATAAGTAAAACCATTACTCAATGTGAATGCAAGCTGTGATATAGGATTGGCGCCTGCTTCAGCAATATGATAGCCGCTGATAGAAACGCTGTAAAAATTTCTTACTTTCTTTTCAATAAAATACTGCTGTACATCACCCATTAATTTTAAGGCAAATTCTGTAGAAAAAATACAGGTATTTTGTGCCTGGTCTTCTTTTAAAATATCTGCCTGCACGGTACCCCGAACGGTTGCTAATGCTTTTGTTTTTATTTGTTCATAAATTTCTTTTGGCAAAACATCCTGACCACTTAAACCCAATAATTTTAAACCCAAACCATCATTACCTTCGGGCAAGGTTCCGGCCCTCTCTAAATCTCCCCCGGTGGGGGAAACTTTTAAATTACTTTTTTCAGGAAGTACCGGCTTGCCATTAACTCCAAGATATTTTGGTAAGATATTTATATCATATTTTGATTCGATCTTTTTATTTACTTCTTCTCTTAAATTATTTTCGATGATATATTTTTCACACTGCTGATCTATGGCAGCATTTAAAAAGAAAGCAAGTATCATTGGCGCCGGTCCGTTGATCGTCATGCTTACAGAAGTTTTGGGATCGCACAAATCAAAACCGCTGTAGAGTTTTTTTGCATCATCAACTGTTGCAATGCTTACGCCTGCATTGCCAACTTTTCCATAAATATCCGGACGTGGATCGGGATCTTCTCCATACAACGTAACGCTGTCAAATGCAGTGCTGAGCCGCTTTGCAGGTTGTCCGATACTTACATAATGAAAACGCCTGTTGGTTCTTTCCGGGCCGCCTTCACCGGCAAACATTCTTGTGGGATCTTCCTCCTGCCGCTTTAATGGAAACACTCCGGCAGTATATGGAAATTTACCGGGAAAGTTTTCCTGTAATCTCCATCTTAAAATATCTCCCCAATCTTTAAATTTTGGTATTGATATTTTTGGAATTTTTGTATGAGAAAGCGATTCAAAATACAATGGCAGTTTTATTATTTTTCCCCTTACATCATATTCAAAAAATTCTTTTTTATAAGATGATTTTGTATGTTCCCATTCATCTAAAAGTTTTTTGCAGAGAGGAAGTAATTGCTTCTCTAAAGCCCCCTCTAAATCTCCCCCGGTGGGGGAGACTTCCGGAATTTCTTTTAATTTTGAATATTCTTTTATTAATTTTTGAGCACCTTTTAGTTGATAAAGTTTGCTGGCAATTTCTGACTGCTCATCAGTTATTTTATTGTACTTATAAATTTCTTCTGCAATTTCTGCAAGGTATCTTACACGTTTTGCAGGAATGATGTGTGTTTGGCTGGTGGTATCTTTTGTGTGTGCATGGTGTTCGATTTTTTCGCCAAATTTTACTCCTTTTTTTACAGCGATTATTTCCATCAGTCTTTCAAATAATTCATTAACGCCTGCATCATTAAACTGAGAAGCAATTGTTCCCACAACAGGAAGTTCATTGTCTTTTGCCGTCCATAAATTGTTGTTACGCTTGTATTGTTTCTTCACATCGTGCAATGCATCCAATGCACCGGCTTTATCAAATTTATTTATGCAAACAATGTCAGCATAATCAAGCATATTTATTTTCTCTAATTGGGAAGCAGCGCCATATTCAGGCGTCATAACGTACATGCTTACATCAACATAATCTAAAATTGATGCATCACTTTGTCCCACACCGGCACTTTCTAAAATGATGAGATCATACTCTGCTTCTTTACAAATAGCAATGGCTTCTTCAACATATTCGCTCAATGCTTTATCACTTTCTCTTGTTGCAAGGCTACGCATATAAGCCCGTGGACTGTGAATAGAATTCATTCTAATTCTATCTCCCAACAATGCGCCTCCTGTTTTTTTCTTGGAAGGATCAACAGATATGACAGCAATGGTTTTATCAGCATAAGTATTTAAAAAACGGCGGACAATTTCATCGGTAACAGAAGATTTTCCGGCGCCGCCGGTACCTGTGATGCCAAGAACGGCCTCCCCCCGGCCCCCTCCGGTGGAGGGGGAGTTAGGTTGTATGTTTATACTTTCTTCATATAATTTTTTATCTGGTAAGGTACTAAGTTTCTCATGAATTTTTTTTATGACATTGTCTGTTTCATTCAATATTTCATTATTTGTAAATCTTAAAACTTCAAACCCCATTTGCTTAAGAAATTTTGTTCTTTCCTCATCATTGATTTTCATTTCAGGAAGCTGATGATAATTGCCATCCAATTCAATTACTAACCCTTTTTTTAAGCAAACAAAATCTGCAATGTATGCCCCAATAATATGTTGCCTCCTAAATTTATATCCTTCTTTCTTTGCTCTCACAGCATTCCATAAAATATTTTCAGCGGTTGTTTGTTCTTTTCTGTGGGTTAATGCAAATTCTTTCAATTTGGAATACATTAATGGATCAGCCTTAAATTGATCAACAGTTACAGAGCTTCCATTAAAAGCCTCCCCCCGCCCCCCTCCGGTGGAGGGGGAGATAAATCCATTTTCAGCATTTGTAATTGCTCTTGCGATCTTTTTAATATCCCTCCATTCCCCCATCGCAAAATGTCCACTACCGTTGGTAGCTACGGTTCCCCCTCCACCGGAGGGGGTTAGGGGGAGGCTGCATTGCTTTATCACATCTTCAATCATCCCTTCTAATCCCATCTTTCTTCCATCATCCGGAGAATAAATTTTGGTGATACCATATTGATGAAGCTCTTCAATTTCAACAGGTAAAATTGTACCGCCGCCGCCGCCAAAAATTTTTATGTGGCCACAGCCATTTTCATCCAGCAGGTCTTTCATGTATTTAAAAAACTCCACATGGCCGCCCTGGTAACTGGTTATTGCAATGCCCTGCACATCCTCTTCAATAGCGCATTCTACAATTTCTGCAACGCTGCGGTTGTGGCCAAGATGAATGATCTCGGCGCCTTTGCTTTGCAGTATCCGGCGCATAATATTTATAGCCGCATCATGCCCGTCAAACAAAGCTGCTGCAGTAACTATCCTAACATTATTGGTAATTGTAAAAGACATAATTTATTTAATAACCGCTTATAGCAAAAGTACAAATAAAGAAAACGAAATAAAGTTTATCTCATCCTGAAAGTAAGATCGGCAAACTCTTTTACACTCAATGTTTCTGCTCTTCTTAAAAATAATTCATCCTGCAAAACTTCCTGTGTGAATAAACTTTTTACTGCGTTACGCATTGTTTTGCGACGCTGGTTAAAAGCTGTTTTTACCAATACCCAAAAAGCCCTTTCGCTTTTAACCGGAAGTTTTTCTTTCACGGATATTAACCTTATAACCCCGCTTTTTACTTTTGGCTGTGGAGTAAAACATTCATTACCTACATCAAATAAATATTCTACATCATAATGATATTGAATCAATACACTTAGCACTCCATAAATTTTACCCCCTTCTTTTGCCGCTGCTCTTTGTGCAACTTCTTTTTGAAACATACCTATAACATACGGCACATATTCTTTCCACTCTAAAACTTTAAAAAGAATTTGTGTAGAAATATTATAAGGAAAATTACCAACCACTGTAAATGGTTCATCAAAAGGCCTGTCAATTTGTAAAAAACTTTTATGAATGATTTTATCTTTTAAGGATGGATATTTTTTAATTAAAAAATCAACCTTCTCTTCATCCAGTTCTACAGCTTTAAAATTTATCCCCGGAATTTGTAAAAGATATTTAGTTAACGCTCCTCCACCCGGACCAACCTCTAATAAATTAGTAAAAGGATTTTGCTTTACCGCATCAACAATTTTTTTTATAATGTTCTCATCTTTTAAAAAATGCTGACCTAATGATTTTTTTGTTGTGAACATTAAAACAAACTTACGCAAACTGCTGCTGCTTATTATTAATTGTTATATATAAATCAGAGGGTGTCTCAAAAGGTGCAACCTCCTTTTATACAGCTGGGTTTATTTCGCAAACGATGTATATAAATTTTTGCTTTGCAGGTAACCTTTTCAGTAACTCTTTATCAATTGGTAAAATATTTTTCCTTCTAATCCGTCTACTCATTATGGTACTATTATTATTCATTTTAAAAAACAAAAAACATGTACTACAATCAGTCGTGTGCCGCAAAAGGCAATTACGGAAACAGGAATCAGCACCTGTTCATCCGCTCCATGCAAAGAGCTGCTGTAAACATTTACAAAGCAGCCAATAGTTTTGAAATGCTGGTATTTTCTCCCGGCCGCATCAAGGAAAATTTTCATTTGGATGTAAAGGGAATGGAACTTACCATTTCATACACCCCGCCGGAAGGTTTCCCCAAGAGTGACTGGATCACGAGGGAATACAGCCGTGGCGGGTTTGAAAGAACATTCACCATGGACGGATCTATTGATGCTGCCAACATCTCCGCAAAATATGTGGATGGTGTACTGCAGGTAAGCCTGCCCATAATACCGGGCAAGGAACAGGCGAAGCATGAAATAAATATTAACTAAGCCGACACAATTTGGAAATGCAAGGTGATAACTGAAAGGTTGTCACCTTATTAGTTTTTTGACCGCTTCAATATACCCATCAGGTAATAGCCTTAAAATATATTTTTATTTTCAGGTTATAGCCTTATTACGATTGCCATTTTTTATATTTTTTCATTACTTCTTTTTGTGATGTAATCCTTCCTGTTTCCACATCTTTCAAACCTCTTTCTATTGAAGCCTTTGCTTCGTTGCTTACATCATCCCACCAATCTTTTTGAGCATCTACTTCCAGCATGGCATACACCATCTTTACAACTTTTTCATCAGCAGTATCTAAATACTTTTTTGCCTGTTTTTTCATTAACGCTATTTCTGTCATAACCATTTATTTTACTACAGAAAAGTTATTATTAAAAAAGTTTGAGCGTATTTTAACAGAATTCAATCTTTTTACTTAGCCTCCAGTAACAACACTTTTTTTCCTTCTGCATTTACCCGGTAATATTTGTCGTTTTCAATTAGTAACGCTTCTGATTTTCCTGCCGCATGATGAACATCAGTGTTCAACAACTTACCATTGTACCAAACACTGATAGTATCTGATACAATAGTGTGACCGGTTATAATATGATGAGCGCCAAATTGAGAAAGTGTGCTATCAATTTGTGATGTGATACCGGGATTATTTTTTTCATAATAGCCGCGATACCAGAAAGGGCCGAGGTCGCCTAAGACAGTATCTGATCTTAGATCAGCAGATGTAAAGGTACTGTCAGCATAATGAGGCCGTGCTAATTTATTTATTTCCGGGATAGATATATTCATCCTGTTGATGTTGCCCGAAATGCCGCCATGAGCAAACACAATGTCCCCGATTTTTTCAACAATATTTTTTGTGCGAAGCCATCTTCCCAATTCAGAATTTTCATCATACAGCGTTACATACTTTTGATTTAACAGGACTGCATTATCTAAATATTTTTGCTGAACATATCGCAGGTCACCACTAAGATTCATTATTTCATGATTACCCAAAATAAAGTGAATGTACCCCCCGGCAGCTTTTGCTTTTTCTTCCAAATAATAAATAAACCAAAGTACTTCTGTAACCTGCAGCCCACGGTCGAAAAGATCACCTACCAATACCAGGTTGCCTTCACCAAACGTCCATTCTAAATTTTCATCAATTACTTTAGTTGCCTGTAATAATTTTCGCAGGGCATCAAAGTTGCCTTCTATATCGGAGAGCACCACCAGGTTTTTTATTGTAGGGAATTCGCTTTTTTCATTTTGCAGTTCTTTCTTTAGCCTTACCTGGAATGATTTACCCGGAATGTCTGTCATTACATTCAGCGATAAATTATCCTTTTGTAGCAAGGCAATACTATCCGTTTTTAATGAAAATTTTTTTCCTTTTTTCCCCATAATATAAGTTGCAAAAACCCGGTCACCTTTGTAGTGAACATAGGGCCCATCATATTGTTCTTCCGGTATTGTATGCAACATAATATTGCGGTGCCCACTGGTAACGGGTAGCACCATTGTAAAAGTAAGAAGTGAAAGAAAAGCAAGCGTTAATTTTTTCATACAGGGTAAAAATGTTTATACTATTATCATATTACCAACAAACGAACCAGATTGCTGTACAATTTATAATTATCTGCGGCTAATATTTAAAACACCAGGCAATCTCTCTCAATAAATCTGTTCATCATAAGGCAGCGATTCTGCCAGCGGAGTTTTTTTGTTGGAAATAAAAGGATTTCGCCATGCCACGTAAGCCGCCAGTAAATGCATAACTATCAGCAGTGACAGGCCTTTAGAAAGATTTGCTTTCTCAGAAATAAAACCAATAACAGAAGGCCCTGTAAGAAATCCGATCAGGCCGCCTGTAGTTACCATTGCAAAACCTTCCACAGTACTTACGCCCGGAATATTTGCCGAAGCCCTGAACAAAACAGGAACGATACAGCAGCAGCCAAACCCTATCATAATATATCCCCCTATTGCAAGGGTAACAAAAGGTGCAAGCACTACAACCAAAAATCCAGTTGCCGCCAACAGGCTTCCTGACACAACTACGTTTTTACTTCCCAGCTTTGCTATCAGCGGGTCACCATTTAATCTTCCTACCGTCATTGCGATGGAGAAACCTGCATAGCCAAGACTTATCAATGCCTTCGGCGCAAATAATATTTCTTTAAAATAAATAGCGCTCCAGTCTGCAACGCAGCCTTCTGCCATAAAGCTTACCATGCAGATAAATGATATTCCTAAAATAGTTGCCGATGGAAATTTAACTTCCGACCTGCTGTGTATCACTTCACGGTGGGCCAGTAAATAATTTTTATTAAAAAAAATAACCGTGATGATAACAATGGCCACCACTACTATTTGCCAGCCCGATGGAATGTGCACCGCAAATAATAATGCCGCAATACCTGCGCTCACTGCGCCTCCCATGCTGTACATGCCATGGCAGGTGCTCATAAAAAGTTTATTGTATTTTTTCTCCATCAGGTTTACGGTGGCATTGGCCGAAACGCCATTTAAAAAACTGATGGTGCCAAAGCAATACAAACATGCCCAGAACATTAACAGGTTAACAGAATTTATCTGGAGTATCATGATGCCGCAAATAATAAGATAGCCCGTAAGCATCCACCTGCCCACCGGTATCTTACTGAACACTCTTGTTGAGAGCAGCATGCCGGTAATGGCACCCAGTGGCGAAAGCAATAAAGAAAGCCCGAGTGTGCCATCAGTAAAACCCAGCCTCGATTTTATGCCCGGTATGCTTGCTACCCAAATGCCAAACAATAAACTGGAAGTGGCAAACAAAAAACCTACAGCAAATGCAGGCCTGTTTTTTATAAAGGAGGAAAAGTTTTTGAGCATGATGAGGAATGCGGACTTTGGTAAAGTTAAGTTGTAGGAAATAATTGCGAGTAGCATTAGCAGCATGTGTTGACATACTATGTATTTCAAATCGCTGGAGATTGACGATATTTCAAATGATTAAATTATCGCAATAACTAATGCCTTATTTATTCACGCTACTTTATATTTACTAATATTTAGTAATTTGTTAAACGATTGAAGTATTATAAGATGCGATTTTCATCTTACTTATATTTACATTGATGATGGACGACAATCATATCTCAAAACTTCCAATGGCTCCATTACAGGAAGTAATTTTTGAACTACGGTGGAAATTGAATTTTGACTTAACTGCTCAAAGTCAGGTGGATCAACAATTCCAATTTGCATTTGCAAATTTTTCTGCATTATCGGCTGGTAAATTGAAATACAAAATAATGGTAAAGCCCCAGGCAGTTCCGGATGCTTTTTTTATCAATCGACCGATCTACCAATTTTGGATTGAAAAAGAGCAGTATCCTGTTTACCAATTGGGCCCGGGTGTTTTTACAGTTAATGAAACCGAAAAAAACTATGAATGGAAAGATTTTCGAAGATCAATTTTAGAAGGCGTACAATGGCTTATGCAATCTTATTCTGAAAAGCTGGATTTCTCAGTGGCTGAATTGAGATATATAGATGCCATTGAAGTGAATGATGATAATGAAAAGGATTTACTTAAATTTATATCTCATAATTTAAAGATAGAAATAAAGAACCAGGTTATTGAAGGAAAATTAATGGATTTACAACTACATCAGAGGTTCAAAGTTGACAGTGAAAATTATTTAAACCTGTTACTGACAAATGGCATTAAGAACAGCAATCAATCAAAAGCAATAATTTTACAGACTTCTTATAATAAAGCTTCTAATATCTCGTTGGAAAATTTAACAGGCTGGATAGATACGGCGCATGATACCTGCTCGTCTTTATTCAAAAAAATGATCTCAAATAATTTATATGAGCAATTCAGTAAAACAAATTAGTCCTTCGCCAATTGTTTTCCGGCAACCACCTTTTGCAACCAGTGGTGAGTATTTGCCGGAGAACCAATACATGCTGGTGGATAAATATGTGGTGTTTGGTACCAGTACTTCTATCAGCAGGCCAACAGATGACCTGACCAAACCAGCATTATTTGAAATAAATAAACTTTATTCTTTTCTCCAGCTCCCTGAGAACTGGGATTCATATAATGCAGCCAAACCTTCCAAAGTTGCAGTGGAAAATGCTATTCAGTTTGTTTTGAGGTTAACGCAGCGTCAGCAATTTCCTTTTTATATAGCGCCATCTCCGGATGGAGATATTTTAATTGAGCTAAAAAATGATAATGTTACCCTTGAATTTATTTTTGGCGAAGATGGTACCAATCGTATTATTGGTTTAGTAAATGAAGAAGAAAAATTTGAGAAAGAATTGAATGAAACAAATGAATATTGTTCACTAAAATGGTTGTACTGCCCCGATGGAGATTGTGCAAATTGGGAATGAGGATTTTTTACTGCGAAGAATACCTATATCCCCCAGCTATATTAAACCTGATGGTTCTATTACCAAATATGCTTTTTCTTTGAAGAAAGATGGAGATGGAATTTCTGTTGACCTGGAAAAGCTGGCAAATCCCGAAGTATCAATCTTGGATCGTACAAGGTTTCGTTTAGCAAGAATAAATGCCGGGTATATCAGGAATGAAATTAATAACGGGTTGGATTGTATTCATAACCCCCGCCCGGAAAATTATGCTCACTCACTAATTACTTCCCAATCTGGTAAAATCACTGATTCAAAATCACGTGCTATGGCAAGAAATGCGGCTATAGTTTATTAATATCTCATTATTAGGGAATAGCCTTAAAATATATTTTTATTGTCAGGTTATAGCCTTATATAATAGTTTCCCGGAAGAAGAAATTGCTATACGGCTTAAACATCTTATTGTACAGATACATTGTTTTGCCAACGGCAATGGGCGACATTCACGGCTGATGGCTGATGTTATGATGGAAAATTTTTTTCACCTTTCTCCTTTTACCTGGGGTGCCACCAACCTTGTAAAGCAGGGTGATCCCCGATCCGTTTATATAAAAGCATTGAAAAAAGCCGATGCCGGTAATTATGCAGAACTGCTGGCTTTTGCAAAATCATAATGGGATGTATTTATTTATTATGTAACCAGCTGTAGTGCTGCTATTATCGTCTGTTGCGTTGCAGACTTGTAAAGTGAGAATTATATGCTTAGATAAGTTCTAAATTAATTATTTCATTTGTTTGATAAAGAGATGAAAGGTCACCAGATTTAGTTCTAAATGAACTTCTAACCTTTACACCTTTTCGTCTTTGTCCTTCAATGGCTAGTTCAAGTTTTATTCCTGGATCAAAATATATTTTTCCTAAATAGATTTGCTTAAATAATAATGTTACATCAGTGTAACTACCTAAAATAATTTTGTTGCCATAGGAATATTGCCTTTTTTCATCTTCTAAAAAAAATTCTTTTTTAAGTTTTGACGGAACATAACATGCATTTGCATGTTTTGTATTCCAGTGTTTAATAAAGGATGCGAATGACCATGATGCGGCAATATTATCATGTCTATCAATTAATGCAATATATCCATTAGGGTTAATTATTTTTAAATTATCCGAATCAAAACCTACGATTACTAATTGTAAAGAAGTTAAACTATGAAAAATCCCATGTCTGTGTGTCCCTCCAAAATTCATTCTTGACTCTCTCCCTCGGTTGTCATTATATCCATATTTTCTTATGAAAGCTTCAGCACCTTGCTCATTAAAAAAGCCATGGGTGGGACTGTGATCCATAAGTGTTATAACTGTAGAATTTATTTTTTCAAAGTTCTTTACACTGAAATTTTTTATCTCCCATCCTAAGAAGTCTGGCTCTGATCTGGGGTTTGAAGGAATGTTTAACTCCGCTTCTAACGTAAACCCACCACAGTTTGAATTTTCACATGGTACAATTTGTAAATGGGGAGTTAGTCTTTTAGAAAATATCCAGCCAAGATTATGAATTCGCTTTAATTCCTCTAATAAAATATTTTTAGAGTTGAGTTGGATTTGATTATTAAAAACTGTTAGTACATAAAACACACCATGTGTTTCTATATTCTTTAATGCAAAAAATTCATTAGCTATTTCTGAATTAGGGCTAACAACATAACCATAAATTTTTCTTTCATCACTAACTCCTATAAATAACACTCTGTTATCAATTCTTTCTATTAATAAATCTCTTGGCGCATTTTTGCATCCTAAAAGAAATCCAGAGAATCGCACTTCTGGGTAATCTGGATATAAAATAAGTTGGGAGTTTGGAGCCTTTGATGATCTACCATCTTCGTCAAACCAATAAAAGTCAAGTTTAGATTTAAAGCTTTCTCTTTTTCTTATTCCATCAGTATCAGTAATTATTTCACTTGAAGGCAGTATATTAAGAATGTCAAAGCTCCCTCCAAAATATATCTGATTTTTTGAATTGTCATTTGCTGAAAGTTTCTTGACATAAATTTTTTGGCATGTCTTATCAGAAAATATTTTTAAAAGTTGTTTTAAATTCATCTTTTTTTACTTTCAAACGCTTCAATTATTTTTTCTCCAATAGCTTCGATCAAAGGAACGACTACAGAGTTGCCAAATTGTTTATAAGCTTGATTCATAGACACAGCATCTACAATGAAATCATCAGGGTATCCTTGTAGCTTTGCAGCTTCTCTTTGTGTGAGTCTTCTAGGATTTTTATTTTTTTGGGGTATTAATATTTCAGAGCCATCCTTATAATATCTTGCGCTCATAGTTCTACTTATTCCATTTAAATCAGCAAGGCCAAAACCAAATCCATTACCTTTCTCCTTATGCTTTTTTGCATAGTCCTGTAAATATTTCCATAGATGGTCTGACAAAGTGTATTTTGATTCGACCTTATTTTCAAGTATATCTTTTACTTTTTTATTTAGATTAATTAGTTCCGGAAATTGAAAGTTTTCCTTGTAATTATAAATGTTTGAATCAAATCCAACCATAAAAGTTCTTTCCCGATTTTGAGGAACAAAATATTTTCCGTTCATAATTTTAGAATGGAAGGAATATCCAAGACCTTCTAAAGTGTCTTTAATAATTTTAAAAGTTTTGCCTTTATCATGTGAAACAAGATTTTTTACATTTTCTAAAAAAAAAGCTTTGGGCCTATGTTTGTCAATAATTTCAGCAATGTGAAAAAACAAGTTGCCTTGTTTTACATCATCAAAGCCATGAAGTCTACCCAAACTAATTTTTTTTGAAACACCAGCTATAGAAAAAGGCTGGCAAGGAAATCCTGCACATAAAATATCAAACGTTTTTGGTATCCATTTTTTTGTTTCATCTTTTGTAATATCTCCAAATGGAATTTCACCAAAATTTGCATAATATGTTTTTTGTGCCATTGCATCCCACTCAGATGAAAAAACACATTCGCCTCGTTGTTTTCTCATAGCTAATCTAAATCCTCCTATCCCTGCAAACAAATCAATGAATGTAAATTTTGGGTTGGCAGGTTTGGGGAAAGGAATATTATCCTGGAATTGAATTAAATATTGTAAGGCATCCTCAGCAACTTTGCTTGTGACATCTTCGTCTAAATAACCCTCCAATAAATCTTTAGAAAATTCTATAGCAACTTTTTTAAGATTTTTTTTCTTTGATCTTAAATAATGGCTTATCACTGCTGACTTATAATTATCTGGACCGAATAATGCCACTTTCCAAATCTTGTCTGCTATTCCATATATTTTTGTGCTAAGTAATGTTGGCTCAATTAATTCCATTTTATTTTCCCTTTCTTTTTCCGTTTGTAAAAATTTCTGAGTTGAAAAATTCCTTAATCGGAATTTCAAGTCCGTTCATGATTTTTTCTAAACTCTCAATTGAAACATTTCGGCGGCCATTTTCTACATGGTTCATGAAACTTCTATCCACTTCAGATTTCCATGCAACCGCTTCCTGTGTGAGATTTTTTTCGATTCGAATTTCTTTAATCCGAAGCCCGATTTTTGTTTTAATATCCATTGGGCAATACTACCCTATGTGTCTTAAAGCCCATTGGCTTTTAAGTCACGTTGAATAATTTGTAGAAATGTAAAATGAGATTTATAAGCTTACGATGTAAGTATTCCTTTTTGCAAAAGACGAAAGCAGTTGCTCTAATGCAGGAAGATAATTAATAAGTATTTCAAGTTTACTGGAAAGAGAATCTAAAACAGCTACCACAAGAGCGTATTTGGCAATATTTTGTTGGTGCTGAACATTTTTATCAATGGTAAGTAATATATCAAACCTGCTGCGGTGGCAACTTTCATTAACTGTCCGTTTTTAAAACCACTCCATGCTTGTTCTGCTACTGTAAAAACTTCGTGATGGGGTAAATAATGTTTTAAGTGTTTGGTTACACATTTATCAAACAATATTTTCATGCAGTATTTCGCTTGAAGATTGAATTAATTTTTCAGAAAGTTCCAGCACTTTCAATACCTGCTCCCGTGTAACCGTATCAAAGTCCTTAATGAATGTTTCAATAGTTTCTCCTGTTTCAAGGTAATCAAAAAGATTTTTCACAGGAACTCTTGTTCCATTAAATACAGGAGTACCACCCATAATTTCACTATCAATATTTATAACTTTCGTTGGCATATTCAAATTTACAAATTTTATTTTGGGTATGCAATGTTCATATCACCTGATAAACTTTTTAAAAGTTTCAACAATGTCCTGGTAATCTTCAAAGGTTTAAGATCACACTCCCAAAGATTAAGAATTTTCCAGCCTTCTTTCTTTAATGCCTTAATAGCTTTTGTATCGTTGGCAATGTTGCCATTAATTTTATTCAGCCACCAATCTGTTCTTGTTTTGGGTACAACAAAATATTTGCAATTTTTATGTCCATGCCAAAAACATCCATGTACAAAAATTACAGTTTTGTATTTTGGTAAAACAATATCAGGCTTACCCGGCAAAGTTTTATCATGCAGCTTGTATCTAAATCTATTGGCATGTAAAAATCTACGCACCAGCATTTCAGGCTTTGTATTCGTTGAGCGTATGCGGCTCATGTTGTGGCTTCTTACTTCTTTGCTGTGCACATCTGCCATAGTGCAAAGTTAGAAAGATAAAAACTTTATCTTTATTGCATGGTTGACAATAAGCGTATCATATCAATTTTACAGGAAGCCAAACCTGCATTACAAAAAAGCTATGGTTTCATATCTCTTGCCTTATTTGGTTCATACAGCCGCAATACTGCTGTAGCCGGCAAAAGTGATATAGATGTTATGGTAGAATTTTCAGAACCCATTGGCATACGCTTTATTGATCTGGCAGATGATCTGGAAGAAATCCTTAAACAAAAAGTAGACCTCGTATCCCGAAAAGCAATTAAGCCAAAATATTTCAAGGTTATTGAACCAGATCTTATTTATGTCTGAAAGAGAAATAAAAAATTTATTAGAAGACATATATGACGCTGCTGGAAAGATCATCAGTTATACAAAGGATATGTCCTATGATGATTTTATTCAGGATAATAAAACTGCGGATGCTGTAGTAAGAAATTTTGAAATTATTGGTGAAGCATCTAATAGAATTCCTGATGATTTTAAAACAGCGCATCCTGAAATAGAATGGAGAAGAATAATAGGTTTCCGCAACCGAATCATTCATGAATATTTTGGTATTGATTATGAAAACCTATGGAGGATAAAAAATGTTAATATCCCAACTCTCTTAGAACTTTTAGAACAAATTCTTGATGATTTAAATAATGACAACCTATTGTAAGTACTGTCTGGCAGCAATTATTATTGCGTTTCCGTTTACCATATTTTCACAGGCAATGTTTTCTTTGCAGAAAGCTTCTCATAATTTACCGCGGCTTAATGGTAAAAAGGAGAATGCCCATTACCTGTGCGTTACTGCCGGTGACAGGCTTTATGCTATCGGCGATCAGGGGGGTAATTTTCCTTCAGTAGGTTTTCATGTACCGGGTGAAATGGGTGGCATATGGCAGCATCCCATTAAACTGCTGGATGGTTTTCGATTAACCATTACCAATGATAACACGAAGGATATTATGCATGCAGATAGCTGTGATCGCTTTGTTACTTATTCATTCACCACCCAATACATTTATAATTTTCCACAAGAGCATCTTTCAGTTACAAGGACACAATTTATTCCGGACGGTGTGCCAATGCTTGTTGTAGAATATGCCTTTACAAATAACGGCAATGCTGATAAAAGTTTTACCATACAAATGTCAGCAGATGTAAACCTAAGGCCTGTTTGGCTGGGCGAAAGAATTGGCATGATAGATAGTACCGATACAATGCTTCATTATGATAAAGAAACTAAAACGATATTTTTTAAAGACAATAATAATGCATGGTATGCAGGGATTTCTGCAGAGGGTGAACATGTAAATTTTTCCGGCACTCATCCATCGCCTTATCCCGGAAATGGCATCACGGGAAACTTGTCTGCTTTTATACATGTTGCAAAAGGCAACACAGCTTTTTTACGTTTTTATATTTCAGGGTCTATAAAAAATATTGCAGAAATAAGATCAAATATTGCAAGGGCAAAAAAAGTATTACCGCAATTGTTCAATGCAAAAAAACAACGGTATGATCAGTTAGAAAAAAATGCACAAATTAATATTCCTGATACTGCTTTAATGCAGGCATATCAATGGGGTAAGTATGCCAGTGACTGGCTGGTAAGAGATGTACCCGGAATAGGAAGGGCCATGAGCGCAGGTTTGCCTGATTATCCATGGTTCTTCAGTAACGACCAGGCAGCAACTTTTCCTGCATTAACCGGAACCATTCAACCGGATATTTTTTTCAGCTCATGGAAAATGCTTAAACAATTATCTTATAAAACAAACGGCAATAACGGCAGTATTATTCATGAAGCCTCTACCAATGCTGTGGTATATGCTACCGGCAGGATGGAAGAATCGCAACTGCATATTATTACTGCCTGGGATATTTTTAAATGGACAGGTGATATGGATTTCCTTACCGTAAATTATGAACACGGAAAAAGATTATGGAAGTGGCTGCAGCAGCATGATACTGACCACAATGGTTATATAGAAGGCTATGGCGGTGTTGAGATAGAAGGCCTTAATGCAGAGATGCTGGATGTACAGGTAGCAACACAACGTTTTTTAGAAGTGATGGGAAACATGGCAGGTATTTTAAATGATAAAAAAGGAGCTATGCTTTATCATCAAAGAGCAGAGCAATTGCGGAAAAATATCAACCAGGATTGGTGGGTGCCCGAAGAAAAAAGATATGCTGATTTTATATCATCAAAACAAAAAGCGATTGACATTATTGATTCGGCACTTGCACACCGGGTTAATGCAGAAAGAAATAGTTGGGCATTGCAAAAACTAAACGTGTTAAAGAAATCAATCTTAAATAATACCTATGCTAATAAGGGATACGTGGTGTACTATAATTCCTCAGGCATAAGCCTGCTGGAAGAAGGGATTGCAGATACTGCAAAAGCTGTTGAAGCATTAAAGTGCATTGGTTTTTTTGTAAATAAATATGGGATGTATATTTCAGGAATAGAAAGGCCTAATGATATAAGTACAGATGAAGGCGCTTTTAAACATGATAAGGAATTTAATTACAACAGGGCTGTAATGCCTGTTGCCACTGGTAATCTTGCTATAGCTGCCTGCCGGTATGGAAGCCCGGACACTGCGCTTTACTACATTCATACTATGTTAAATTCATTCAGCTTTGCTACCCTGGGTACTATGTATGAGGTATCGCCTGATTATGGAATGTTTGTGCAGGCATGGAATATCCGTGGAGTTAATATTCCATTGATCCAATATTTTTTCGGCATTGATCCTTTGGCTTATAAAAAGGAGATCAGCCTTCGGCCTGCGTTTCCTACGGCGTGGAAATATGCATCAATTAAAAATGTAATTATAGGCGATAACCTTCTTTCAATTAATTACAGAAAATTATCAACTGCGAAGGAATATATTATTAACATCACCAGGCGTGAGTGGGTTATTAAATTTTATGTTGGATCTTACAATGCCGTGTTCTTGAATGGTAAAAATGTGCAACCCCAAAGCGGTTATATTATTTTAAAAGGAAACATAAATAAAGTGCGGATTATTCCATAGATCATAAAGATAAAAAAAGCCGGACTAAAAGCCCGGCTCCAAAAAAAATAATTATTTATTTCTTCATTTTGCCTGTATCCATTTTGTTCATGTCATTCATAGCGGGCTGCGGCATCATCTTCATCATTTCTTTCATATCCATATAAGTCCAATGTTCTACTGCTTTTCCATCTTTAAATTTTGATACTTCCATCGCATGCATATCATAAGGTCCATTGGGCATTCCCCCGGTGCCATTGCTTGTGCCGGTCCAGCGCATCCAGCTAAATACATAATCATCATCTGCTAATTCATGTATCTTTTCTGTTTTCATATCCTTCATATTGTCATGCACAAACTTCACCATCGCTTTAAGGCTATCCTTTCCCTTAAAGTCACCCCTGTCAGTATGATCAACGAAATCAACTGCTATAAAGCTGTCAATCGCATTTACATTACCTGTTTCAAAAGCCTTACTGATGGCGTCAGAAGCGGCGAGGTTTTTTTGTTTTGCATCACTTCCTTTGTCAGAAGTAGTATCGTTACATGAAGCGAAAATCAATAGCGCTGCAAATGAAGCAAAGAATATTTTTTTCATAATAAAATGTTTTGGTTGGCGTAAGATAAAAAAGTTTAGTAATACAGTAAAATATTTATATGCATGTTACACATGTTATTGTTTAGTTTTTGCCTTCTCATACATAAAGCCAAGGTTGGCGGGATAAAATCTTCCATACCACCAGTCCTTATATTTTGGGGGCACAGTAGTTTTTGCAAACACTGAATCGGGTTCTCCTTTTTTAACTGCATCGGTTGCCAGGTGCTGCAGATCGTTTATGTAGGTAATTATTGTCTGCAATGATTCTTTACCGGCAACAGGCCCATGGCCGGGTACAAATATTTTCAGCGTTTTATCATTGTAAAATTTGTCAAGATTTTTTTTCCAGCTATCGGGATCACCATCACCCAGGTACGGATGGCGCTGAACGAAAAGCAGGTCACCCATAAATGCGATCCCCTCGTGGGGCAGTATCATCACAGCATCGCTCAATGTATGACCGCTGCATTCTATCAATAATACTTCAGTGGGACTGCCATGTATCCATAATGAATCTTTAAAAGTGAGCGAAGGTAAAAAGGTTTTTAATTGCGGCAGTGATTGCGATATAGCTTCATAATATCCTGCCCACATTAATGCTTCTTCTTTTTCTTTTCCGGTTGCAGTATTCAGCTGCTTCTTTGCTTTTTGTAAACTGCCTGCAATATTTTTTCTTGCCCACGCCTGCTCTTCCGGTTCTGCTTTTTGCATTTCAGTTTTTGTCCACTCTGTGCTGATGATAGTGGCTCCCGGCATAAATGCCTGGTTACCGCGAATGTGGTCGTCATGATAATGACTGTTCACTACAAATGCAACAGGATGTCCGGTGAGTTGTTCTGCAATTTGTTTTAATTCCTTTGCAGCATCGGGATTTATGAATGCATCAAACACCAGTGTCTTATCTCCAAGATCAACAATGCCCGCATTGCAGATAGCATGGCCACCTTTATCGTTTTGTATGGCAGCCCATACATGCGGAGCAAGTTGCTGAACAGTAAAATTTATTGATGTATGCGGCGGACGAAATGCGAGAATGAGGAAGACGGGTATTAAAAATATTTTTCGCATAATTTTTTTTTTGAAATAAATATTTTTGGTTATCTGAAAGTTAAAAATTCTTTGTGAATAATAAAATATTTTCTCTTTGTATCTACAGTTTAGCATCTAAATAAACTATTAACAACTATTAACTTTTTTAAATAAAACTATGGCACTGTTTTGTAGTCTATGTAGTAACTAAACACACAAAATCATGAAAAAGATATTTACAATTTGTGCAGCCGCATTTCTTTTTGCCGCGTGCAACAATAATAAAGACCTTGAAACAAAAAAAGATATTATTATAACTGATACATCAGGGATGTATAACAACAACATTTCAACGGATGTAGCAAAGAGAGAAGAAGCTGCGCCATCAAAGGCTGAGGTAAAAACAATTACCAAAATTATTTATGTTGACAGAACTCCCGGAGTTGTTAAACATCAAAGGGTAAGAGAAGCAACCGCTGTACAAACACAGCCTGTAAATACGGTACCCAATGTTAATACTACCGGTACTTCAAATACTAATACAAAAACCAATACCGGCGAAACCAATGCAGGCACAACAACCGGTACTAATGATAAAGCAAATACATCAACTACTGTAACTCCTGTTGAAAAAAAGAAAGGATGGAGCAATGCAGCAAAAGACGCAACGATTGGCGGAGTGGGCGGTGCTGTAACAGGTGCAATACTTAGTAAGAATAAAGTAAAAGGTGCTGTAATAGGCGGTATACTTGGCGCTGCAGGTGGTTACATTTTTGGCAGCCAAAAAGATAAAAAAGACTTAGCTGATAAATAATTTTTATTACATTAAAACCTGCGTAAATTTTTAAAATAAATATCCAGCCTGTTCAAATAACAGGCTGGATATATTTTAAATATTATTTTAAATGTTGCTTGTGTGATGAGTACCAAACTACTTTACCATTTTTAAAACCATTGTCATCTTCATAATAAGCAGAATCTACTCTGCCGGTTTTAAAGGTATCTATTTCTTTGTACCAAACATTTACATAATCCATACTGTCTTTTACCGAATGATTTTTCAGCCATACATCCATGGTAATTTTTACAGAGCTCATACTGTCTCTTGCTGTTGTCCAGATCTTCATTAAGGAATCTGTACGTCCTTTAAATTTAAAACCGTCAGCAGCCATTACTTCCATACTGTCTCCCATGGTGCTTCTCAATCCTTTTAGATCGCCGCTTTCCCAGTATTTGTAGGTGTTAAGTGCCGTCAACAGGTCTGAATCAGATACATTGTTAGTGAAGTCTGTAGAATAGCTGGCTTCGTAAGGTAATTTAATGCTGCTTGTACTTTTGTCAGTTTTGGTTTCTTTATTATCACAGGCTACAATAAAACCTGCTGATACAAGAATAATTACAATGTACTTTTTCATTTTGTTGGTTTTGGTTAAAGAATATTTTAATATCAATAATGATGATTATATAAATAAAATCTGGAGGTGAGTTATAGGGAAGAGGATATAAAATTTATTGAAAGATAAAGATTAATTAACCCATCCCAATTAATTTAAGCCGAAAGTTAATTATACCCTCCTTCCCGAAGGGAAGGAGTAAAGGTTTTAATAAAGAAGGAATGGATCAATAACAGTATTCCAATTTTTGACAACTGTGTTTATTTCTCCATTTTTTATTTTTATAAACGCATGTTGTACTCCCAACAATTTATCAAGATGCGCATCTCCGGCAGGGTTTGCTCTTGTTGGGTATAATCTTTCTTTTACATGATCAGGATATAATGCAATGATGGCCTGTAACAAATTTATCCCTGCTGTTACGGAACGAAAAGTTTCTTTATCTGTTATAAAAAATTCAAGGCCATTACAATTTTGCCCTGCATACAATCCTTCTGAAGGTGTGTACGAATACGGTTTGCAAATTACGCCGTTACAATTTTTTTGTGTAAATGCATGTGCTAATGTTTCGCTGTTTATCCAGGGTGCTCCGCAGATATTAAAAGGTTTAGTGCCCCGTCCTTCATTTACATTTATCCCTTCCAAAAGTCCCATGCCGGGGTATAGTAATGCGGTTGTAATATTTTGTATAGCAGGTGATGGTGGCGTAAATAATTGTGCTGCAATTTTATTACGTTGCCAGTTTGTAATGCGTATCACTTCCGGATGAAAGTTTTTAATTTTTGTTGCAGCAAAATAAGTTGCCAGTTCACCAAATGTGCAGCTATGCCGTATTGGTATATTCCATCTGCCAATAAAAGAAGAACATTCTTCCTCCAGCATTGGCCCTTCTGCCAACAAAATATTTCCGCTAACAGGATTGGGGCGATCTAATAAAATAAATAATTTATTTGAGGCTGCACACGATTCCATCACATAGGTCATCGTCCACAGGTAAGTGTAAAACCGGCAACCAACATCGGGTATATCAAATAAAACAATGTCTATGTTTTCAACATCTTTTTCAGTGGGAGCCAAATGATCGCCATACAAACTTATTATCGGCAAACCGGTAACCCTATCAATGCTATTTTGTACAAATGTTCCATCAGCTCCCGCTGCACTTAATCCATGCTCCGGTGAAAAAAGTTTAATCAGCTTAAAATTATTTTTCAATAATGCAATTCTTGTTTTTATTCCCTGTGAGGTAAGAGCAGCATCATTGGTAACAAGCGCTAACCGTTTTTCTTTGTGTTTTGTTTGTTGCAGAAAATGATCAATGCCAAATGTTATTTGTGAAGACATGTGATAAAGTTAGGAGCTTCATTTTATTTTCGATTTTCATAATATTCCATCTAAATCATTTTTTAAAAATCTTTACCGGATTTAGTATCTTACAAAAGGTGTTTGCTCTAAGTATATCTTATGATGCATATTTCACTATACTTCTTCTTTTTATTTTTGCTGTCATCCCTTACACGTGCACAGACAGTGATTTCCATTAATATCAACAGCAGTATAAACCCGGTCACGGCTGCGTTTATTCATGATGCGATTGAAAAAGCAAACAGGGAAAAAGCTACCTGTCTTCTTATCCATCTTAATACACCCGGGGGCTTGCTGGTATCAACAAGAGTTATAGTTAGTGATATACTGGGATCGCCGGTGCCGGTAATAGTATATGTTTCACCGGCTGGTGCACATGCAGGCTCTGCAGGCGTATTCATTACTATGGCCGCTAATATTTCAGCAATGGCTCCGGGAACCAATATTGGGGCTGCCCACCCGATAACATTGCAGGGAATTCCGGACTCGGTTATGAACGAAAAAGCCACCAACGATGCTGCTGCATTTATAAGAACAATAGCTGAATGGAGAAACCGTAATATGCAATGGCCCGAAGAAGCAGTGCGACAAAGTGTTGCCATTACAGAGAATGAAGCCTTGCAAAAAAAAGTTATTGATCTTATCGCTTCTAATGACGAAGACCTGCTTAACCAGCTTGATGGTAGAACAATTCAACTTAGCACGGCACTGGTAACATTGCATACAAAAGGTGCTGCTATTGAAGTGTACGAGATGGGAACATTGGATAAACTGCTGAATTTACTGAGCGATCCGAACATTGCTTATATCCTGATGCTTATGGGAATGTTTGGGATAATGTTTGAATTATATAATCCGGGGGCTATCCTTCCCGGGATTGTAGGCGTAATAAGCCTGGTACTTGCATTTTATACAATGCATACTTTACCTATCAACTATGCAGGACTTGCGCTCATTATTTTCGCCATTGTTCTTTTTATATTAGAGATCAAGATCGTTACCCATGGACTGTTAGCGATTGGCGGCGCTATCTCATTATTGCTTGGCTCACTGATGCTGATAAGAGCAGGCTCATCACTTGAAGTTGTAAAACTTTCCCGTAGTGTTATCATCACTTCTACAGTAGTAACTTCTTTATTTTTTGTTTTTATTCTCGGGCTTGGTTTAAAAGCCCAGCACAGAAAACCGGTTACCGGCATGGAAGGAATGATAGGGCTTACAGGTGAATCCCTCGGCACGCTGAACCCTTTGGGCAAAGTGCGGATGCATGGAGAACTCTGGAATGCAGAATCTGTATCCGGAAATATTGATGAAGGGAAAAAGGTTCGTGTTACAGCAATAAAAAATTTAAAATTGTTTGTGGAAGAAGTAAACGTTTAAGAGGTTTAAGGGTTGAATAGATTTTATGTAAAAAAAATAAAATTAAAAATTAAAAATTAAAACATGCAACAATTTCCTGCTATTATCGCGATCATTATTGTTTTTGTGCTCTTTATTTTATCGAGCGCTATTAAGATCCTCAGGGAATATGAGAGGGCTGTAATCTTCCGGCTGGGGCGGCTGATCGGAGGAGACGGCATCAAAGGACCCGGACTAATACTCCTGATACCCGTGATAGATAAAATGGTGAGAGTTAGCCTGCGCACTGTGGTGATGGATGTACCAACACAGGATGTTATCACGAGGGATAACGTTTCAATAAAAGTAAATGCGGTAGTATATTTTAGGGTGATAGAACCGCAGAAAGCTATTGTTGGTGTAGAAAATTTTCTGATGGCTACTTCGCAACTTTCTCAAACTACTCTTAGAAGTGTGCTCGGACAATCTGAGCTTGATGAAATTCTTTCGCAGCGGGAAAAGATCAATCATAAACTGCAACAAATAATTGATACCAGTACCGAGCCTTGGGGTATCAAGGTTTCTGATGTGGAAGTAAAGCAGATAGACCTGCCGCAGGAAATGCAGCGTGCAATGGCAAAACAGGCAGAAGCAGAAAGGGAACGCAGGAGTAAGATTATCTCCGCCGAAGGTGAGTTCCAGGCTTCTCAGCGTTTAGCTGATGCTGCAAAAGTATTAGCTGAACAACCAAGTGCAATAACCCTGCGTTACCTGCAAACACTTCGTGAGATTGCCACTGAAAAAACTTCAACTATTTTATTCCCTATTCCGATTGATCTGCTGAAACCATTTTTAAACATCGATAAAAAATCTTCTTAAAACAATTAAGTTTTTTTAGATACAACGAAATTTTCTTAATGATACCTTCCTCTGCGCCTTGGGTCTTCTAAAAATATCTGCAGAAAAACTTTTTGTTCTGTTCTTGTAAGATGAAGTGTAGGAGTAGGATTATTTTTCAAATGCCTGTTAACATAATACACCTGGTGCTCAAACCCGAAACCAATAGATTTGCTAAGATTCACAATTACCCTTGGTTTAAGAATGCCGATTGAACTGGTACCTTTTAAATTTTCATAGTTCTGCAACCAGTAGTAATAACCGCTAAAGCCAAAGCTTGCAAATTTAAGGTTGAGTGTCTCTTCAATTTTAGCTTCCAGTCCGCCGCCAAAATTATAATCCCTGAAGAGTGATGTGTCCGGCCCAAAGCTTGTATTGTTTGCTGCCTGACCCGTCCTGAAATAAGTTGACAGTTTTAAATAATAATCCTGATATAGGTTTACAAATATAATTCGTCCTGATTAAGGTTGACATTTTTAGGGTTTGCCCTGCGCAGGCAGAAAAAAATCGTAGCCCCACAGCTAAAG
>JANXQO010000135.1 GCA_025353485.1 Chitinophagales bacterium | reverse complement strand
ATTTAAACTTTTGGAAAGTTTTAAACTTACTGTTATTAGAGATTCCCTTATTCATTTATTAATTCGGTATTGATAGAACTCATAACCATATTAGAACTTGTGATAAATGTTACAATAGTGGCGTATTTAGTTTAGGAGATTTGTAAAAAAATTTATTAAAAAGAATTACCGTTTTAGCATATTTAAAAACCCTTAGCACACCTGGCTTTTCCAAATCAATTTTGTGGTACAGCACATGCGTATCTCTGCTAATAATCCTGCGCCGGCAGTGAGTAAAGCAACAGAAATAAAAGCGGCATTAATCCCAAACTGATCGGCTATAATCCCCGAAAGTACTGCTCCTATTACATATCCGCTATCACGCCAAAAACGAAATATGCTCATGCTTTGTGCCCGTTGAGAAGGATGTGTATTTTCGGCTATTACAGTTAAAAAATTTGGGTACACCAATGCTGTCCCTAAACCAAGTAAGATCATAGCTGTTACATTAATCCAAAGAGAAGAAGCAATTGTAATAATAAATAAGGCAACTCCCTGAATCATCATGCCGCTGGTAATTAACTGCTTCTTGCAATAAAAGTCTCCCAGCCTGCCGGTAAACAATTGTCCAATTCCCCAAACTATGGGATAAATGCCTGCCACCAAACCAACCTGTTGCAATGAATAATTTTTTTGCAATAGCAGTATAGGCAATAAGCCCCATACAATGCCGTCATTTAAATTATTTACTAAACCGCTAATAGTTACAGAACCCATATTTCGATGCTGATAAGAAGATGCTTTCCAGATATTTTTAAATAAGGGTAACCGGCTTTCTTTAGCCTCCTGATGTACAAATGCGGCAGTATCTTTTATAAAAAATAAGGTGATTAAAAACCCTGCAACAGAAAACAAAATACCCGGGACAAACGGATAAAAAGCAAAACCCTTTGCTGCCGCAATACCCGCAGATAAATAAGCAGCCACACCTACTGCTACATAACCGGCAAACTCATTAATGCCCATTGCAAGTCCACGGTTACGTTCTCCAACAAGGTCAATCTTCATGATCACGGTTGATGACCATGCAAGCCCTTGATTTATTCCTAAGAAGATATTTGCAACAATAACCCAGTTCCATGAGTTAGCATACATCAATAAAAAAGGTACCGGCAATGCAACAATCCATCCAATCAGTAACACCTGCTTTCTTGTAATATATTGCGTTAACTTTCCCATCAGTAAATTGGCAAGCGCTTTACTGGTGCCAAAAGCAATTATAAACGAAAGCAATGCTGTTTTGCCATTTATGCTGAAAATCTTTTCTCCAAATCCTGATAAAACAGATCTTTCTAATCCCACCATGCTTCCAACAAAGGCATTGATAAGTACAAGTAACAAAAATTGTTTTTGGTTATTTTTTAATCCCTGCTGCATAATGCTGTTACTGATTTGTATTGGAACACGTATTCATACCCACAATTTTATAAAGAGGACAAAATCCTACAAAACTTGTCAGAATAAAAATACCACCTAATACTAATAATACTATTCCCCACGTACCTGTTACAGTACCGGTAAAGTATAAAACCGCAAATACAATTGCAGCTGCAATCCTGATGATACGATCAGGTGATCCCATGTTTTTTTTCATAAAATTTATTTTAATAAATAAACGATTAATACACAATTGCTGCACACAATAAGCAAACGATTGTGAGTTTAACCCATTTGTTCATTGGTAAAGCTAACAACATCTTCTGTTGATCAGTGTGATAATTATCACACTGCCCATATGTGATAAGAGTCACCAAATAGTTATATAAATTGCAGGAAGTTTGCAAAATAAATAATAAGATTATGCAGATAAAACAATTTGAAGACAAGAACCTTTCACATTACAGTTACGCAATATTAAGTGATTGCGAAAAGAAAATTATATTAATTGATCCTTCGCGTAATCCGAAACAATACCTTGATTATGCAAAAGAAAATGATGCACAGATAACCGGCGTTATCGAAACACATCCTCATGCAGATTTTGTAAGCAGCCATTTGGAATTGCATGAAACTTTGGGAGCAACTATTTATACAAGTGAATTAGCAGGGGGTTTATACCCGCATAAAACATTTGACGAAGGACAATCATTACAATTAGGAAAAATTAAATTTTCAGCCCTTAATACACCAGGCCATTCTCCCGATAGTATTTCCATTGTATTAGAACATGAAGGAAAACAAAAAGCAGTTTTTACCGGCGATACACTTTTTATTGGTGATTGCGGCAGGCCTGATTTAAGAGAAGGTGTTGGCAATATTCAAGCAACAAGAGCAGAACTGGCAAAACAAATGTATCATTCATTAAGAGATAAATTAATGCCGCTGCCTGATGATGTTTTGGTATACCCGGCGCATGGTGCAGGCACGCTTTGCGGGAAAAATTTAAGCAAAGAAAGCAGCAGTACTATAGGAGAAGAAAAGAAAACCAACTGGAGCTTGCAGGCGCAAAGCGAAGATGAATTTGTAAAAAATTTATTGGCAGATCAGCCTTTTGTTCCCCTGTATTTTCCCTTCGATGTTAACCTTAACAGAAAGGGAGCTTCCCAGTTTAAAGAAAGTATTGATCAGATAAAAACCGGCGAAACAGTAAATAAAAATTCAACACCGGTATTGGATAAAAACCTTTGGATTGTGGATACAAGAAAAGAAGGAGATTTTAAAAAAGGGCATCTTCCAAACGCTTTAAACCTGATGGAAGATGGAAAATTTGAAACATGGTTAGGAAGCATTATCAAACCTGATGAAAAATTTTATTTAGCGGCAGAAGATAAAGAACAAATACAGCGTATGCTGGAAAGAACGGCTGTAATTGGTTATGAAGCGCAGGTTGCAGAAGCGTTTGTAATTAAAGATGGTATAGCTAAAGAAGAAAAAATTGATGTAGATGAGTTTAAAAAGCATGAAGCGGATTATACAATAGTTGATGTGAGAAACACCTCAGAGGTAAAGGATGGCAAAATTTTTGCCAACAGCATTCCAATTCCTTTATCAGAAATAAGAACCAGGTTTAATGAAATCCCTACTGATAAACCAATCGTTGTTCATTGCGCAGGTGGCTACAGAAGTGCGGCAGCCAGTTCGTTGATTCATGCAAAATTAAATGGTGCTGTAAAAGTTTTTGATTTGGGAGAAGCAATAAAAGAGTTTCAGTAAAAGAGTATCACTCAAAAAAAATAAAATGAAAAGCACAAAGTTTATACTTGCACTAATATTTTTTTGTACCACATCAATTGCTTTCAGCCAGCAAAAAATCAGCAACACTGATTTTCATGGAGCAGCAGCTACATTAAAATCTTATAAAGCTTTATACATCCTTAATCAATCGGATGATAAAAAAATAAGGGCAGTCTTGCGCAATATCAATAATGCTTTGGAAGATCCCCGCTTAAAAGGAAAACTGCAAGTGGAGCTGGTTGCATTTGGCGATGGGGTTGAAATATTTAAAAAATCAAATCACTATGATACCTTACTTCAGAAGCTCCAAAAGAAAGGTGTCATCTTAGCTGAATGCCTGAACACAATGAAAGAAAGAAATATTAATAAAGATGAATTATGGCCCTTTATTTCTTATGTGCCATCGGGTAATGGGGAAATAATTATACGGCAATACCAGGGATGGGCAACAGTGCATCCATAGTTTAGAAATTTCTTCATATAAATTATTGATAATAAAAAAAATTATTTTCATATCATTTACAATTTTTGCTCTCAGCGCCAAAGCCCAGAACCATCAATTCGATCCTCCCTGGAATCCGCCATTGCCGGGCAGTGTAAACTTTACGGTAAAAGGCGTTGATAATGTGCCTGATATTTATGGCGATATTAACGACCCGCAGTTGGTAATTTTTATGGGTGGCAATCAGTTTATGGTGCTTGATGAATTGCTGGCAGCCTTCCGAAAAAAATATCCGCAATACCAGCGTATTCTTGTTGAAACACTTCCTCCGGGGCTTTTATTTGAACAGATTAAAACCGGATCACTGGTAGTAGGCAACATGCGCATTTCTGTAAAGCCCGACATTTATACAACGGGTAAAAATAAGATTGAAGAGAACAAAAATATGTTTGACAGAACGGATGCTTTTACTGCCACCAAACTTGCGTTAATGGTGCAACAGAATAATCCTGAAAAAATAAATGGATTGGAAGATTTAAAAAAAGATAAAATACGCATAAGCATGCCCAATAAAAAAATTGAAGGCATTGGCAAAACGGTGGAAGAAGCATATATAAAAGCAGGCGGTGAAAAACTGCATCATAAAATAATGGTTGATAAGGTAAAAAATAATACTACATTTTTAACCCAAATTCACCACCGCCAGTCGCCTATGCGTATCCTGTACAATCAATCGGATGTGGCTCCCGTTTGGGAAACTGAAATTTTTTATCAGAAAAGCTTGGGGCATAAAGTAGATATGGTGAACATTTCTGAAAAATACAATAAGCTTTCTGTTTCAATGGCAGGCCTTTTAAAAGATGCTGCACATAAAGAAGCTGCCAATCATTTTATGGATTTTCTAATAAGTAAGGAATCGCAGGCGATTTTTAAAAAATTTGGTTTCAAAGATGTACCGGCAAACAAATGATTCAAAATAAAAAATTGGCACGGCAAGAAATATAAGCAGTTTAAAAATATTCCATTTTAATTTAAAGCATACACAATGAAGATCAAAATATTCATCATCACCATCGCATTAAGTTTTACCATAATTGCCCATGCACAAACTGATACTTTATTTGTTTATGGTCCCGGCGGTCCGCAGGCAGCAATGGAAGAATGTGCAAAGGCTTTTTCTAAAAAAATGTCTGTGCCTGTTAAGGTAATTGCCGGTCCGGAAGGTAAGTGGATTGAGCAGGCAAAACAAAATGCAGATGTAGTATTTGGCGGAGCAGAATATATGCTTACGCAATTTGCTATGCAGCATCCCGGATTAGTTGACAGCAGCACCCGTACAGAATTATATAAAAGAGCTCCAGGCATTTTAGTGCGAAAAGGAAATCCTAAAAAAATTACTTCATTAAAAGATCTATCGAAGACAGGTGTAAGAATATTGGATGTTAATGGCGCCGGGCAATTAGGAATGTGGGAGGACTTAGCAGGTAAACAAAATTTAATTGGAGGCATACAAAAAAATATTGTGAAGTCTTTTCCAAACACAGCATTGGCGATTGAGGCATGGAAGACAGACAATAGTTATGATGCTATTATAAGTTATACATCGTGGTATTTAAGATTGAAAGATGTTTCGCAATTGGTTAAAATTACCGCAGCTCAAACAGTTTACAGAGGAACCACCGGTTGCCATTACAACTATTACGAATCAAAAAAAAGAAGCGCACCAGTTTATCCATTTTTTATTATCAAATGAAGGACATTCCATTTTTAAAAAATGAGGCTGGGAATAATTCCGGAAATAAAATTATACAAATGCAATTATCAATCGCTTATATAAATGATGTACACGGTTATCTTGAGCCTCATCCTGAATTATTTTATAAAGGCGGAAAAGAAATAATAGAAACTGCAGGCGGCTATGCTCAAATTGCAACGGTTTTTAAAAGCATACAAAAAGAAAATCCAAATACATTATTCGTTGATGGTGGAGATACATTTCATGGTACATTACCCTTGATACAATCAAAGGGAGAAGCAATAGTTCCAGTTCTGAATAAACTGAATTTTAGTGCAATGGTTGGGCATTGGGATTTTGCATATGGTCCGCAACAATTAAAACATTTAGCAAGTCAGTTAAACTATCCGGTATTAGGGATAAATGTTTACAATGAGGATGATACACTTTTTCTTAAACCTTATATTATAAAAGAGATTGAAAATGTAAAGATTGCTGTGATTGGTATTTGCTCCAATACCATTGATAAAACAATGCCTAAGCATTTTAGTGAGGGCATCAAAATAACAGATGGTACAAAAGAGTTACCAATAATTATTCAGCAGGTAAAAGATGAAGGCGCAGGCATTACAATACTACTATCACATAAGGGCTTTCCGCAAGACGTTGAAATGCTTACAAAAGTACCAGGCATTGATATTTGCCTAAGTGCTCATATCCTCAAACCCTCTACTGTTGTGGATTACGTGTTTACAGGAAGACCCCAAATATTAAATCAATTCCTTTAAAGTTTCCACCACATGATTTACCTCTTCCTCTGTATTGTATTTGCTGAAAGAGAACCTGACTGTAACCTGGTTGGTATCTTTATTAATTGTACGTATAACATGGCTGCCTGTATCAGCCCCTGAAGCGCAGGCGCTTCCACCACTTGCGCAAATATTATGTATGTCAAGATTAAAAAGAAGCATCTCTGATCTTTCAGACTTTGGAAAGCTTGCACTTAAAACGGTGTATAAACTTTTGCCCTGCGGATCTCCATTAAAAACCACTAAGGAGATATTTTTTTTTAGTTCATCTATCATATAGTTTTTCATCCCTTTTATCTTGGCACTATCGGTTTCATAATTTGCTGTAGCAATTTCAAGTGCTTTTGCAAAACCAACAATCCCGTACAAATTTTCTGTGCCTGCTCTCATGTTGCGTTCCTGGCCACCACCATGCATAAACGGTTTTATTTTAATGTTCTCATTTACATACAAAATGCCCACGCCTTTTGGCCCGTGAAATTTATGTGCGGCGCCGGTTATAAAATGTACCGGTGTGTTTCTCAGGTCAAATGGAAAATGCCCAACCGTTTGCACAGTATCGGAATGAAAAACAGCATTGTATTTTTTACAAAGATATCCAACAGCATGAATGTCTAAAATATTTCCGATCTCGTTGTTTGCATGCATCAGTGTTACCAAACATTTTTCTTTGCCGGTTGATAACAGTTTTTCAAGATCATTAATATCAATATGACCATTGGGTAAAAGCTTTACGTAGCTCAGTTGTGCTTCGCCGCACTTTTGTAAATGTTCTATGGTATGCAATGTTGCATGGTGTTCTATGGCAGAACTTATAATATGTTTACAACCTAAATCTCTAACGGATGCATTTATTGCGGTGTTGCTGCTTTCAGTTCCGCCACTTGTAAAAAATATTTCTGCGGGATGTGCATTGAGAATTTTAGCAACAGATTTTCTTGCATTCTCAATTGCCATTCTTGTTTCTCTGCCATAAGAATAAATAGAAGAAGGGTTGCCAAATTTTTCTGTGAGATAAGGCATCATTGCATTAAGCACCTGTTCATCAAGCGAAGTAGTGGCGGCATTGTCAAAATAAATACGAATGCCCCCATCCCCTAAAGGGGGATTACCGACATTCCGTTTTGTATCGTTAATCATATCTATCTCTTTCCATTAATATAAGTTGCACTTCTTACACCCCTTTATGGGATAGGGTTTACATTACCTCATTAATATCTCTCATGAGTTTACGGGCAATATTTTCAGCCGTTGTTTCAAAATTGCTTTCTGAATAAATCCGTATGACAGGCTCTGTATTGCTGGTTCTTAAGTGAACCCAATCATTATCAAATTCTATTTTCAATCCGTCTTCGGTATTAATGGGATTGTATTTATATTTCTCTTTTATTTTTTTAAAAATTTCTTTTACATCAACATTTTTTTCTAAAGCAATTTTATTTTTGGAAATAAAATAATCAGGGTAAGAGCCTCTTAACTGCTTGATACTTTTTTTGGAATTTGCAAGATGTGTAAGAAATAAACCTATCCCGATCAATGCATCCCGGCCGTAATGAAAATCAGGAACAATAATTCCCCCATTGCCTTCGCCACCAATTACTGCGTTTACGGCTTTCATTTTATTTACAACATTTACTTCACCAACTGCTGATGGAAAATATTTTCCGCCGTGCTTTTCTGTGATATCTTTCAATGCTTTTGTAGACGACATATTGCTTACTGTGTTTCCTGTTCTTTTACTTAGCACATAATCAGCCACAGCCACCAAAGTGTATTCTTCCCCAAACATACTTCCATCTTCGCAAACAAAGCAAACCCGGTCTACATCAGGATCTACTGCGATGCCCAGATGAGCTTCGTTTTTTTGTACAGCCCTGCTTAACCCGGAAAGATGTTCAGGCAGCGGCTCTGGATTGTGGGCAAACCGGCCATTCACTTCTTCATTTAATGTTATAATTTCTTTTACTCCCAAAGCTTTTAATAATGCAGGGATAACAGTAGCCCCGGTGCTGTTAATGCCATCAACTACTATTTTAAATTTTGCTCTCTTTATTGCAGCAATATCTACCAGTTCATAATTTACCACTGCATCAATATGTTTTTGTAACCAGGAAGCATCTTGTGTATAGTTGCCCAATAAATCAATTGAAACAAAGTCAAAATTTTCTTTTTCTGCCAATCGTAAAACGGATTGGCCTTCTTCAGCGTTTATAAATTCGCCATTACTGTTTAAAAGTTTCAATGCATTCCATTCTTTGGGATTATGGCTTGCAGTAATAATAATTCCACCGGCTGCCTCTTCAGCTTTTACAGCTATTTCAACAGTAGGTGTGGTGGTCAATCCAAGATCAATAACATTAAATCCCAAACTGATAAGCGTACTTACAACAAGGCTGTTAACCAACTCTCCGCTTATGCGTCCATCTCTGCCTATAATAATTTTTTTATTACTTTTTTTTTGAGCTAACCAGGTACCATAAGCAGCTGCGAATTTTACAATATCCAAAGGTGAAAGATTTTCTCCCGGCTTTCCTCCAATAGTTCCGCGGATACCGGATATGCTTTTTATCAATGCCACTTTTCTGTGTTTTTAGGATGCAAATGTAAATAAAAAATTGCCGATGGTATTGTTGGTTTCCGTTTCATTAATTTGCATAAATATTTTACAACAATGACGGCAACAACATGGTTTAAAGACTGGTTCAATTCTCCTTATTATCACCAGCTTTACTTTAAGCGTGATGAAGCAGAAGCCGCCGCTTTCATAAACAAGCTGATAGACCATCTTAAACCCAGGCCAGGCGCTGAAATGCTTGATGTTGCCTGCGGCAAGGGGAGGCATTCCATCCTGTTGGCGGGCAAAGGATTTACGGTAACAGGGATTGATCTTTCAGAAGATAGTATTAAGGAAGCGAAAGAAAATGAATCAGAAAACCTTGAATTTTTTGTACATGATATGCGGCTGCCATTCAGGATAAATTATTTTGATTATGTCTTTAATTTTTTTACAAGTTTCGGATATTTTAAAACAAGGCGGGAGCATGATAATGCCATACGGACTATTGCCCAATCTTTAAAACCCGGTGGATATTTTGTACTGGATTACCTGAACGTGCACTATGCTGAGGATCATTTAGTGCATAAAAGTGAAAAGGAAATTGATGATGTAAATTATTACCTAACAAAATGGTTTGATGAAACGCATTTTTATAAAAAGATAGTTGTTGAAGATGAAAATTTAGAAGAACCATTGGAGTACACAGAAAAAGTTGCCAAATTTTCCTTAGGAGATTTTACAGAGATGTTTGCTTACCAGGGTTTGCAGATACAGGAAGTGTTCGGCGATTATTTATTTAATGGATATGATGTAAAAATTTCTCCGAGGATGATTATGATCGCTAGGAAAGTGGTTAAGTGATAAGTCTTGAGTTATTGGTTAAAAAATCAGAGTTACAAGGAATGATTTAGACTTGGCGATGGACTGGTATTTTATAATATCAAGCCCGGAACCAAGCTCATTTGAAATACTAAAGATGAAGATAACAACTAAAAGCTAAATTACTAACGTCGGCTGGAACTATTGCTACTATTGATTTGCAGTTGATTGTTCTTTCTTCGGCCAGCCTATTGCCAAACCATTTGTATGCATACCTTCTATTTGGGACTGTCCCTAAATGTGTTTAAAAGTCGTGGCTAACTTGACTGCTTTATTGCTAAATTTGTTGTCAAATCCCGATTACATACAATATGGTCTATACTATACAGGATATTCAAGAAAAATTATCGGTCGTCTCCGAAGATATGGAGAAATATGTTCGACAGAACAAGATAAAAGTAGGGAAAGACGGAGCAATTTCTGCTAAGACATACCAAACCTTACTTAATTTCTATTCCGGCGAAAATGATGTTGTGAATGGCAAACCCCTTTATGTATTAAATGGTCATAAGATTGCAGTCAAAACAAAACCCTTCTTTGAAAGCAAAGACCAAAGAGTTTCAATATTTCAAGATGATGCTATAAACTTCTTGAAGAACTTGCCTGCGGCAAGTGTTGATGTAATAATTACCGACCCCGCTTATTCAGGCATGAACCAAAAATTAAAATTGGGAAGCGGAAAAATAATTGGAAAATATAGCGATGCAGGAAAAGGTCATGCAAAATGGTTTGAAGAGTTCCATGATACCGAAGAAAATTACAAAACTTTCTTGCAGGAATGTTTTCGGGTTATGAAAAATAATAGGCACATCTATATAATGTTTGATTCATATTCACTTCTAACACTTGCACCTGTTGTTCGTGATATTTTTGAAGTGAAAAATCTACTGTGTTGGGATAAAGTAAATATTGGGCTTGGTCATTATTTTAGAAGGAGACATGAATTTATAATGTTTGCAAGTAAAGGGAAACGTCCTTTAAATTCTAAAAGTATTCCTGATGTTTGGAAAATAAAAAGGGTTTCACAGTCCCAATATCCAACACAAAAGCCAACAGAAGTTTTTGAATTAATGTTAAAAGGAAGTGCTGAAAAAGATTTTGTTGTTTGCGACCCATTTCTTGGTAGCGGTTCGTCTGCTATCGCAGCGATAAAAGCAAAGTGCAAATTTTTGGGCTGTGACATTTCTGAAAAATCTCTTTCCTTTTCAAAGGAAAGGGTCGAACAGTTTTTAAAAACAAATACAGATAAGTATCAAAAGTCGTCGCTTTTAGGTGATGATGAAGCAATGACTAAATTATTTATGAATGGCAAATCTTAGTAATACACGAACTGTATTTGCATTTACTTCTCCACGGACAATAGAAAAAATTATTCCTGAAATCCAGGTTCTCGTAGATTCTTTTGCTGGTAAAGAATGGAATACTCAAACTCAAATTGCTTTCTTTCATGAGTTGTTTAATTCAGAATTCTATGAAGGCGAAAAAATGCCTGATAATATTGCCCTTGCTGCAAGAGATAGAATTACGAGAGCACCTAAAGCTTTGGGGTTTGTTGATTTGAAACCCAAAATTCAACTTACAGAAGTTGGCGAAAAATTATTGAGTGAAGTTAGAACTCATGAAACAATAGCAAAGCAGCTTTTTAAATTTCAACTTCCATCTCCGTATCATAAAATTCCTGCTGAGAGAGGTTTTGGAGTACGACCTTATTTAGAATTATTGAGGCTCACAAAGGAATTAGGCAACTTATCGAAAACAGAGATTGCAATTTTCTTTGTGCAAATGACCCATCATAGTAAGTTTAATTCTGTAGTGGCTGCAATCAAAAAATTTCGTGAAGATGCTAAAAAGAATAAAGGCAATAGAAAAGCTTTTATTGAAGAACGGTTCACAAAAGAAATCCTGAAAATTTATGCCGCAGATATTAAAGCCAATAATTTAAAAACTCGTGAAAGCGGTGATGCGTCTCTTGCAAAGTTTATAAAGACTAAAAGAAGCAATCATATTGATTATGCTGATGCTTTTATTCGTTATTTAAGAGCAACTCAACTTATCACATTTGATAAGAAAACTTTCAGAATGATTGTAGCACCTTCAAGGATTGCGGAAGTTGACTACATTCTAAAAAATGTTGATAGAAATGCCTTGCCGTACAAAACAGAAGCAGATTATAAAAAATATTTGTTTAGTCCTGCATCTTTATTGTTGCTAACGGATGATAGAAAATATCTTGAAAGGCAGCTTTCAAAATTATCTGTCAAGTTTGATGTAAAAGTCAGTATTGATTCTTTAAAAGATTTATTAGAAGCGACTGAAAAGAAAATGATTTCTGCTGCCATACAACAAACAGAAGTGTCATTAAAAAATTATAAAGAGTTTGATGATGTTATTGATGTATTTGAAAAAATCACAAAAAAAGAAGTTCCTGATCCACCACTTTATTTGGAATGGAATATTTGGAGAGCTTTAGTTATGATGAACTATGCAAAGGAAGTCAAAGGAAACTTTGCAATAGATTTAGATGGAGTTCCTTTAAATACTGCACTTGGAAATATGCCTGATATTGAAGTTGAATATGACGGTTTCAAGGTCATAGTTGAAGTAACAATGTCAAGCGGAAATAAACAGTATGAAATGGAAGGCGAACCTATTGCCCGCCATTTTGGGAAAATTCAAAACAATTCTGCTCTCCCTGTTTATTGTCTATTTGTTGCACCTAAAATTAGTGAAGGAGCATTGGCACACTTTTTCAATCTTAATAGATTCAATACAAAAGTTTATGGTGGTAAGACAAGAATTGTCCCCATGAGTTTGAGTCAGTTTATAGCTTTTGTAACCATTGCAAAAGATAAGAGTTTCAATCATTCTAAAATTCTAAAAACTTACTTGGATTCGATGATAAAAAATAATCAGTCTGTTGATGACGAAACGATTTGGTCTCAACAAATTCATGAGTCAATACCTGTCTGGGTGAGTTAGTGTTTTTAGCTTGGGTTTTGTTGCCTGTTTAATGTTTAGACTGTCGGCGGTTGGGTTGTGGCAACTCTAAATCTTGTGCTTTTAAATCTTACTCATTTCTCGTTTTCGCAAAAGATTGATAGTACAAAAAGTATCAGTCATTTTTCCGGTGAAACCCCCGCTGGGATAAAAAATTTATCCACTTACATTTTTGCATAATCATTTACTGAAGTTAGTTGCATTGGAAGAATATCAATAATGCCTTTCATATCAATTTCACTTCCACTGGCAAAGGATAACATTAATGCAGCAAAGGATTCACTTAATGGGTCTTGGGCAGCATCCTTTTGTGCTCTTAATGCTTCTTCATGTACAAATTGAAGCTCAAACTTTTTTCCATGGCTTGCCTCAAAAATATTCACTACTTCAAGTGGACTCAATGCGGTTAATCCCCCAAGTTCAATACTTCTATTTTTAGTTGCAGGATTATCAAGCGATGCTACAGCAAATGAAGCAACATCAGTTATTGCTATCCAGGAAATCCTGTTTTTTCCTTCTCCATAAACGGTTGCTTTGGCACTGGGATAATCGAAACCCAGTGCAGGACTGAGCCATGCTTCCATAAAAAAGGTTGGTTGCAAAATGGTATAATTCAAACCACTTTCAGCAAGATGTTTTTCTACTTTCCGTTTAGCAGTTTGCAAAGGAAATTCGCCTGTCATGGCGCAAAATGAAACATAAACAAATTGATTGATGTCTGCATCTACAGCAGCATTAATCAAATTATTTTGCCCTTCATCATCCACTGTTTTAATGGAATCACCTTCCTGCCTTGAGAACGTTGAAGAAACGGTGAAAATAATGGCTGAAACTCCATGCAAAGCATTTTCTAATGAAGATTTGTCTTTCAGATCACCTTCAACAATTTCAACACCAAGTTCTTTTAATTGAGCTACTTTATTTGCATCTGATGTGACACGCACCTAACCCTTTACATTTTTATTTTTTCCTATTAATTGACGGCAAATTTCACTACCTAAAAATCCTGTAGCACCTGCTACAAGTACTGTTGAAGAATTGTTTGAGTTGTTCATATCGTTTTATTTAGTTTTTGTTAGTTGGGTAGGCTACAGGGTCTGCCTCACGTTCCTACTGCCCGGCAGGCTTGCAGGATAACTCATAAATATACACAACTATTTATAAAATTGTTATTGATAACCAGTGGCTGTATGTTGCGTTTTTTGTATTTTTTGTCCCAACGGGCAATGTCATTAAGTTAACAGAAACCAGGAAGGTTTTATAATTCTTTCTCAATTTAAAATCTTGAAAAAAAAACCTTCTTGGTTTGTATCTTATATTCTTAACTTAATGACATTACCCGGCGGGGTTTTCAACATAGAGGGGTTTCATTTCCGGAAGTTTGTAAATTGTAAGTGTCATTAATAGAAAATGAAAACCCCGCTGAGACACCAAGGATGATTATGATAGCTAGGAAAGTTGTGAAGTGATCAGTGTGCCCGGTAAGGTATTCCATTAACTAAATACTCTCTTACCGCTTCTTTTTGAATATCCATTTTTGGTTGTTTTGTAGACAACCTATTTCAGGACAAGACAGATTTGAAGCTGATTACACTTCCGTCCGCCCCCAATTGCGCAAATGCTTTTGTTAGCTGCAGCAACCAAGATTTCCAAATAAGGCGCAACAATATAATTTATAGGTTATCAAATATGTATTTTATTACTTTCACGTCAATCACTACTTAATGGAGGTCCAAGCAGTGTCATTTCATATTTTTCAAAGAGTTGAGCGACTACTTTTTTATCTGGTGAACCATTATGCATAAGAGGGCCTAGTTCTGCAAAAAATTTATGACCTCCTCCTGGAGTATAAACAACAATAATTTCTGCCCCCTCATTGGTGAGGTTAAGGAAAGCATGCGGCACTTTCGATGGCAGGTAGGTAAAGTCCCCTTCGTTGAGATAGAAAATTTCATCACCTATCTGAACTTTAAACTTGCCTTTAAGAACGTGAATTGTTTCTTCCTGCTTATGGTGCACATGCAAAGGCGGGCCTCCATATGGTGCTACCTCTACAATAAAATAATCGAATGCACCACCAGTATCTTCACCAGTAAGTTTGAAAATAAGGTCGCGACCGGGACCAGACTGTAACCTTAATCCTTCCTTGGGGGTTAGCACGTTGATTTGAGTTGAAGTCATGTTTTTGTTTTTTAGTGAACGATTAATTAATAATGCAAAATTGCATTACTTAAAATGCTAAACACTTAACCTGGGTTAAGAAATGAAAGGGGCAAAAAGAAATTCAATGTTTACCTGTCAGTCTGTTTCTCATCCGGCTGAGCGATTGTGGTTCAATGTTCAAATAAGATGCAATGTGTTGCAATGGAATACGCTGAAAAATATGAGGCTGGTTTTCTATTAATTTGAGATAGCGTTCTTCTGCAGATAGGGTTTTCATTTCTTCAATTCTGTTTCTTGAAGCACTTGCTGAGCGGAGCATTTTAAAAGAATACCATTGTTTGAGTTTAGATATTTCCTGTTCTGCTTTTTGAAAATTTTCTTTTGAAATTACCAGTAGTTCTGAATCTTCCAGCATTTGGATATAGTTTGTTCCCGGTTTGCCAGAATAGTAACTGTCGAAGTCACCAAGCCACCAATCTTCAAACGCAAAGAACAAAATCCGTTCATGTCCTTGTTCATCCACCACAAAGTTTCTTGCACAACCTTTATTAAGATATGCTTTTGAATGGCAGCATTCGCCAGCTCTTAAGTAGTAATCTTTTTTATCAATTATTTTATCCGCAAAGTATGACAAGAACAATGCAAACTCTTCCTCTGTAAATTCGAAAGTTTGTCTTAACAATTATA
>JANXQO010000129.1 GCA_025353485.1 Chitinophagales bacterium | reverse complement strand
CTCATCATCCCAGCCCAGGCGAATGCCTGATTCAATTGTTGGATGAAAGCCATCACTTTCTTCTACCAATAAATTTTGACTTACCGGTTGAAATGAGTGTAAAATTTTTGAGAACCCATCATCATAATCAGAAGCCTCAATGAAAATATTATCAAAATTGCCATCAGGAGTTGGGTCTGTTGCTCCGCTTTTTATTAATACCGGAAATAGATTTGCCGCAAACAAAGAGCGTTCTTTTCCCACCTGTAATGAAGGTATTCTTGCAGCATATTTTTTTATAAAAGTGGGCTCCTGATTTTCCTGCGTTTTGTAATCGCTGGTATCATCAAGGTCAATGTGTAAAAATGCACCATGCTCAAATTTGGCTATGTCAATTTCTAATTCTGTTTGATAAATAAAGCCTGCTTCCAATGCCAGTAAAGGGTTTCGTAAAATATATCCAAACACTTTTCCCCAGCTAATGGTATCTGCGGTTTGTTCAAATCCGGGTACATTCTTTGCATCCCTTACAGCACAATGATATGTATCATCTACAACACCATTGCCGGGCATTACAGAAGAAATAAAATTGAATGATTGGCGGTATGTTACCGGGAGATATTTTTTTACAGACCTGTTTACCGATCTTACATTATTTGCTTTATCCTTATTACTATCAAGATCAGCATTAGATTGATCCAGATTTTGAATATTGAAGTGATTGGGATCAGCAAGACTTGTAAATATCTCTATTTTATTTTTTGGTGGAGTTGTTGTTAATGGATCTGCTTTATCAAAATTTAAATTGTTTGGAAATTTTTCAGTGCCGTATACAATTTTTGCCTGGAAAGAAATTTTTGCATCAACAAATAGAGGCGCATTTTTAATTGCTGGTTCATGGCCTTCAATAGCTCCCTTAAAAGGATTTTGATTGCGTGGCAAAAACAAAATGTTTACTGAAAGTTTTTTATCTCCGTCGTAAGATTGCGGAAATGTCATGATCGTAAATCTTCTGTTCGTTTCCATATTTAATTTTTTGAATGTTTTAATTAATGATCTAAGCTATTTGTCTTGCCTCTTCCCATGATGTGCTGAAATCAATATCTATAACAAGGAATATGCTTATATCAATTGCAAAAGTTACCTGTGCTTTACAATCAGTTCTATCGGCTGTTCTTTTCACTGTGCCTTTTGCTTCTATGGTAATTGTTACACCAACAATACCACCCAGCAATTCGGCATGTCCTTTAAAAAGCATAAATGCTGAAACTTCAACTGTGGTTTTATCTGTAAAAATTTCAACACCAACCATATACAGCACACTCACATTTCCTACAACAGGCAGGCCCACTACCAGTTGTGCACCAAAGCCAAACTTCATGTGAAGCGATGGGCCTTTAGCAGTGTCAGCAGCAAGATCAAGCGTTACCTGGCCTACTGCATAAATTGTTGCAGCAGCAAGCGAAACACACATTACAGTTATTTGTCCATAGAAACCTATGAATGCTCCGGCAGTTGGCAAAAGTTTTTTTGGATCTGCTGAAAGTGTAAGCGCTGAATTAAAGTACACTCCTATTTTTAGTCCGGCTTCTAACTTCAGTGGTACTTCCGGATCATTATATAACAAGCCAAGTGGAAATTTTATAACAGGAATTTCTTTGCTCGCAGCAAATTTATAATCCCAGGTTCCTGCACTGTTACTCATGGCAACCTGTAAACCTTTTTTCATTGCATCTTTATAATCGCCGCCGCTCAGGTCCTGCAGTATTTGTAAAATTTCAATTACGGTTTGCAATGCAGAACTAAATTCAATTTTTGCACTTGGGTCTCCTCCCCCCTCTGCCCCGCCAAAGTTTGATTCAGCGCCTTTCTTAGAATTAAAATCACCTTTTATTATCATCAATCTTTTAAAAGGGCCTAAGTCAACAACCATAGCAACATTATCTAATTTGCTTTTCCATTTATCTGCTGTGTTGCCTGCAAAAGAATCAACGTCAAAATTTAATTTATTGCCGGCTGCACTGTTATACTCAATATATAATTTAAAAAAGTCTTCATTAATTAATTTCCACGGTGATGATGGCACAGAAAAATCTGCAGCCTGTTTAGCTAATTTATATGCCTGGTCCTGCAATTTACCTGCAGCATCATTTACGTTGCTGGCAATCTTCATTAATTGAAGTACCTGTGTGCCTGCATCGTCAATTGTACCGGGTAAAAAATTTGCTTTATCTAATGCGTGGGCATCTTTAAAATCACTGATAGCATTTCCTATGTTCGGGAAAATTCCTTTGGAATTAATAACCCGGTAAGCATCAGCAAATATTGGAGGTGTTTTGCTTAACAGTTGCTGAATGCCTTGCTGGAAGGCAGGTGTAAGGAATAAAGCTTTTTGTGTACCTGTGTTTTGCAGAAACCCATAATTGATGGTATTAGCAGCAGGCGTTCTTAATATTTCTGAAGCATTTGCAATACGTAACAATTTATCTTTTGGATCAATATTGAGTGCTACATTTCCATCTGCTGTCATAACAAGTTCTCCCACTCTTATTAATGGAATGGTAATATTTTCCGGCAATGGACTCACTTCTCCACTTGATGCCTGGTGCGTTACCATACTCCATGATCCATCCTTTGGCAATATTGCATTACCTCTTCCTGCTGCCACATATACATCGTTTGTATTTGCGTTATTTTCATTGCTAAAATCAAACCTGTTCAACCGCATACGTTGATTACTTCCGTTAATATCTATTACACAATTTATCGGCCCGCCAATTGAACCACTCTCATTTACTATCAATGATGTAAAGGCATTTATAGATAATGGAACTCCCATTGGAGCTAATTGTACATAGCCAACAACCTGCCTGGAAGGCACTCTTCCATTAACATCTCCGTGAATTACGCCTTCAATTTTTACATCGGCATCAAATGTTATTTTTTGCAACACCGCAGATTTAATAATATCAATTCCTGAAGTATTCTGCAATGCATTATTATTATCATCAAGATACCAGTCATTATTTTTTATGGCTGTATTTGTTTTGAAGGTGGGTGTGTTTATTTCAACAATATTTTTTATGTTGAACAACCCTATTATTGCACCTGGATGTATTTTATAATGTGAAGGAAAAGGTGTTGTATTTTTATCTCCTGGTTTTTTAATATGATAACTAAAATTGAACTCGCCATTACTTTCTGCCTGCCATCCTGTATCAACACGATAAACATAACCCGTGTTTGTTCTGTATAAAACAATTGTTCTTACCACATGAATACCCCAGGGATAAACAAGGCTGCGAACCTGAATTACTTCATGCGCTGTTCTGCCAACAAAAACATCAAATTTTGTTTGGCTTGTTTGTGCAATTTCTGCAAAGGGGTTAAACCAATTACTGAATATACTGGCACCGTATCCGCTGCAGTCAATTCTTGTTAAAGGCACTCCCCTGCTGGTTATTAAAGGAGCCTTAGGTTTAAATTCATCATTAAAAATAAATGAAACACTTGCCCCTAATGTGCCAGCACCGGTAGTATTTCCAGCAGCATCCAAAACATTTGGAATCTGTACAGTTGCGCCGTTAAACATTGGAAATTCATCACTGCTTAATTTACCGGCATCCAATCGTACCTGTATGCCGCCTCTGAGATCATTATCAAATATTGGCCTGTTGGTTTCAATAGAAGGAGGATGTGGCGCCTGCTCATGCTTACTCATAACAGCAAGCGCTTTTAAACCAAAAGGCAAAGTAAAATATGATAAAGTAAAATTGTTTTTATCATCCCGGTATCGTTTTATAATATCTTTTATCACTGGCTTTGGCGCCAGAGGAACATAGGCAAAACTATTGTTTAAAAATCTTGTTGGCCCTCCATCATCAGGGTAAAAATTCATTCCTTCAGGAGGATCGCCTGCAATATGTTTTGGTGTTGTATTATGAACGGGTTCCCATGCAATTTGTGGTAATGCAAAACTTCTTACAAATAAGCTGGGCGACATAACCTGAACCTGTTCAATTTTAAACGGAACACTATAGAGTGATTGTAATTGCTCATTAGTAGTCTCTACACCAAACTCTCTGAACAAAGTCATAGACTCACGCTGACCACCAAAAATTCCGAAGCTTACACCCATTTGGTTTGCATGGCTGCTAACATCTAATAAAGCAAATTCATCTTTAAAAAAGGTATCAATAATACTGCTCCAATTATCTAAGCGTTGTGCTCTGTTTATCAACAGAGGGCTTTCGTTATCATTATTAAATAAAGAAATATTTTGTTGCTGTGATGTTTTATCACTTATACTATTTTGATCTTGTGATAAACCTGAAATTTGTGCAGCATTTTTATTTTGTGCAAAAGGCAAAAGATGAAAGCTTGTATTCACATCATCAGGCAAATCACCGCCACGTATACCCCATCTTGTCTGGCACAACAATAACATAATTGGCAAATGAATACTTAGCTTATCATTTAAACGCAGATCGCTGAATTGCTGAAAGATGGTAACATTGGCAGCATAAGGATCAGGTAACATTGGAATGTATTTGTAAACACCCAGCGACAAATACAAATTTCCTTTCTCAATTTTTTTCCAATCTTCAGCAAGTTCGCCTGTAAGAAAACAGCCCATCACACCTGAAGTAGTAAACAAAGCATTTTGTAAAGCCAAAGCTGTTGTTGGTATTTTAAAATCTTTTGCAAATTGCTCCGCATTAAAATTATCTTCTATTAAATTATTATCGTACAATGCTACGGCTCTAAACTTTTTGCCTGCCACTAATGCAAGCACAGAATCTTTTGTATGTATGGGTAAAGGCCTTGCGGAAACATCAATGGGTCTGTCAGCTTCAATGATAGCGTTAACAGCGGCTTCAATTAATTCATATCCGCCTGCTGTTGAAAAAAACTGGAAACCAAATTTTTTTCCGAAATTAATTTTTACCAAAGATGCATGTGGATTTTTTTCATCCTGCCACATGGTAAAAATTTGCCGGCTGTAAATATTACTTCCTGTTAATGTTACAATGCCGATTGCACCGGGTTGTGCGGCTACAATGCAGGCATTTAAATTAATATTTCCGTTTTGTAACCCACTCCATTTTGCCAAAAGCCCTTTATCACATACTACTGCCAAACCGCCAATACCTGCCGCCGGAGAAATATGTGTAAGATCAAGATCGGTTGCTGGCAGAGACCAATACCCCTGCAAAATTTTTGCACCGGATGATATTTGTGCAAAAGGCGAAAGACATTTATTTATCACCAGGTTTTTTTCTGAGGTGATGAATGGAATAAATAATTCTGATAGCTGCGCATTATAATTTCCTTTTATTTTATTCCAGGTAAAAGAACAGGGTTGGTCATATAACTTCCAGGCCGCAGTTGAAATATTTGTGATTGTACTTCCTGTATTATTAAAATTAAATTCTATTACATCAGGCAACGTAAATTCAGCCGCTCTAGCATCAGTGCCATACGGGCTTGTAACATCAGCATCTGAAACAGTTTGCTGTTTCAGTTTTAATTTTACCGTAATTAATGTACCTGTTGAAACGATTGTTTTAGTACCCGAGATAACGGGAACAGAAGTTAAGTCTATCGTGCCTGAACTTATGGATAAACCTGTATATTTTCCTACCGGAGCATCAGCCGCAAGTAACTCTGAGTTTATCCAGATACTGCTTTTTTTGGTTAATGTATAATGTTTTTCTGCAGGGGCAAGCAGGGCAGTTTTTTCATCGCTCCAGAATTTACTTACATCAATATTAAAAATGATCGCAGGGTTAGAGGCTCCATTCAAATAAAGGGCAACCAGTTTTTCTACTTTAAAAAAATCAAACCAAAATCTTCTTCCATCAATATTAATAAAAGGCCCAATAGTTTTTTCCACTGCTGCTCCCACAGCCCATCCTGGTGTGGATCTTGCAGCGAGCATATTACGTACTGGAGACTCTCTTCTAAACACTTTGTATTGTGATGAAGTTCTTATCTCATCAACAACCTTACTAATGTCCTGCTGCGTACTTTGTGAAACTGCAGTTATCGGCTTCTCTCCTATTTTTTCAAAAGAAAAAGCGGGAAGTTTGGTTTGAATTATTTCGGATGGAATTGAATTTTTTAATAATTCAAAAAGTGCTGCACTGTTACTTTCCTCTTCAGGAGTGGCGGTTTGCAGATCTGCTGTTAAACCTGAAAACCAATACAGCATGGGGTTTTGTTCACTCATAAGGGGATTATTTAGTAATGAGGAAGAAAAAAACTATAAGATCAAGACACATAGGAAAGTTAATAACTAAAACTCTTATTTCAAAACCTTATTGATTTTTAGTTGAAAAATATTTTTTGTAGAAAGAAGGGTTGTTATTCTAAACATTGTTGCAGCACATGTGCGACTTGGGAAAACCGGGTTCAATTTATTGGATGTAAATGGAGCAGAAATAAATTGGAGGAAGGGAGAAATAAAGGCTTTCTAATCTTTAAAATTATGCGACAAATAATGCTTCGCTTTTTTATGCAGCTCTTTACTTAACGGAACTAATGGCAGCCGCAAAACATTTTCTATAATTCCCAGTTCGGCCAAAAATGCTTTTACACCTGCCGGGTTATTTTCTGCAAATAAAAGATCATTCCCTTCCAAACATTGATAATGCAATAATCTTGCTTTATTGAGATCATCATGGAGTGCAAGCCTTACCATTTCAGAAAACTCTTTAGGAAAACAATTTGCTGCTACACTTATTACACCATCCATACCACAGGCTATTAATGGTAATGTAAGATGATCATCGCCGCTTACTACTAAAAATCTTTCGGGCCTCTCTTTTAAAATATGCATGCATTGTATCATGTTGCCACTTGCCTCTTTTATGCCCCCGATATTTTCAAGTTCTTCAGCTATGCGTAAGGTTGTTGTTGCAGTAATATTGCTTCCTGTTCTGCCGGGCACATTGTATACTATCACGGGCTTTGGAGACGCTTCTGCCAATGCTTTATAATGAAGAAAAATTCCTTCCTGCGATGGCTTACTATAATAAGGGCTGGCACTTAATACAGCCGTTGCTTTATGCAAAGGATAGGTCTCTAAATTTTTACAAACCTCTTTTGTATTATTGCCTCCAATACCAACTACTACAGGCACACGCTCTTTTACCACATCATAAGTAAAATAAATTATAGCATTTTTTTCTTCTTCATTTAATGTTGGTGTTTCTCCTGTTGTACCAAGCGTTACAAGATATTCACAACCATTATTGATATCATAATTTATTAATTTTTCCAGGGCATTAAAATCAATTTCAAAATTTTGTTTAAAAGGAGTTATCAACGCTACACCTGTTCCTTTTAAAACATTTCTTAAAGACATAAAATTAATTTCTGGATTTATGATTTGATATTTGATTGCTTATTGTGTATTGTCAATTGATTCACTCTCTTCCCAGAAACCCATTTTTCCAAATTTTTCTATCCGCTGATTTATTCTTTCCTCTGCAGGAATTTTTTTCAGTTCTTTTATCACAGGGATTAAATACTCTTTTAAATGTTGTGCAGCCTCATCATAATTCCAATGAGCACCACCTAAAGGCTCCTCAATAATTCCATCCACTAAACCAAACTTCAACATATTATCAGCTGTTAACTTTAATTGTTCTGCAGCTACTTCTTTCTTTTCCCAGCTGCGCCAAAGTATGGTGCTGCAATTCTCAGGGGAAATAACAGTGTACCAACTATTCTCTAACATAAAAACCCTGTCGCCTACGCCAATCCCCAAAGCGCCACCACTGGCGCCTTCGCCAATTATCACACATATTACCGGCACTTTTAACCGAAGCATTTCATAAATGTTTCTTGCAATAGCTTCACCCTGTCCACGCTCTTCCGCTTCCAATCCCGGAAAGGCCCCGGGTGTATCTATTAGTGTAACAACAGGTTTATTAAATTTTTCTGCAAGGCGCATTAAACGCAGCGCTTTTCTATAACCTTCAGGGTTTGCCATACCAAAATTTCTATATTGACGCATCTTGGTATTTGTACCTTTTTGCTGCCCAATGATCATTATGGTTTCTCCATCAAGCTGGGCAAATCCACCAACCATTGCTTTATCATCTTTTACGTTTCTATCGCCATGCATCTCAACAAAGTTGGTGCACATCTTATCAATATATTCCAATGTATAAGGCCTGTCGGGATGGCGGCTTAGTTGAACTTTTTGCCATGGCGTTAAATGCTCAGTAATTTCTTTGCGCTTTACCAGAATGCCATCTTCCAATTGCTTAATAAGAGGTTCATAATCCATCTTTGGATTTTTAGATGCCAATCTTTGGTTATCCTCTATATGCTCATACAACTCTTTTATCGGTTGTTCAAATTCCAGGAATTGCCTTTTTAAAACTTCTGCCATAATTAATTATCAAAATGTAATTTACAATTTATAGGCAAGGTAATAAATGTATTGGAGTGAAGTGTAAGTAATAAAAAAATAAGGTAACTATGTAGGAGTTGGGACCAGGATTAAAAAATTAAAATGAGACTACCCAATTTTTTGGCGCTTCATCTAAATCAATAACAACAACCAAAAAAAAATCTGCAATTTTAATGGATTGTATAAAAAATTAATTCTTAAATCTCTGTACTTTCAAAAATTTATTGATAACATAATCGCCAACTTCTCTTCCCTGTATTGCGCCTGCATCCACACCGGAACGATAATGTATCCCGCCATAAACTCTGCTAATGGAAGCTTCATTTGCGGCCTGCATAAAGGATTGAAAGCTCCGTCTCATGCCTATATATTCAAGATCACTTGTATCTTCAAAAGCAAAATTATCTCCGAATAATTTAGTTAACACGGTAGCCGCAGAAGCAGAAATTCCACTATGCCCGCTTGAATGTTCAGGAAAAGGTGGTGTTTGTAAAAATGGTTGCCAGCTTCTGTCTATATACTCATTAATAACGGTAACCGGACGAATATGATTATACTTATACTTTGTTTTCCAGCATGCATTTATTACATCAAACATAGCAACAGAGGTTAATGCATAAGCCTCAGCTGTTTTCACAGCATCTGCGTTTGTTTTTTTACATGCTATCCCGGTAATTCCTATCCAATGGCCAACCGGTGTAATTTTTTTATTTCCATACATAAGGTGACCTGAGTGTTCAATCACAAAAGGATTATCATCCCAGTACTTTGCAATTGTTCTTTGAGTATCGGAGAGATGAGTAGTGATGTCATACACTTCTTTCATATACTTAAAAAATTCACTTGTTGTATCCTTATTAAAAACCGGAGGAGCAAGACATTGAATTTGTTCTGCAGAATCTATTGCAAGAGGCTTTATCATTCCCCAATAAGGTTCAAGAGCATCCAGATAATCTGTTGGAGTTGGCCGCCACTTTCCAGGTTCGTTACTTCCTAAAAATTTAGGCATCCCTCTTGTCTCTTTGTAATTATCGTGTGCTGCTCTCTCTAATACTTTTTTACCTACCGCATCTCCAAAGCTTACAGAACGATCGAAAGTCTCTTTATCCAGCAATGATTCAAATTGAGCATAAATTTTATTTTCATATTGAATAAGAGAATCTTTAGAAAAAGTTATTTTTTCTGCTACCGTAAAAAATGCTTTTGTAGCTGCTAACAAAAAATTATAAGGTTTATTATTTTCCGGAACAGGCATCGGCGCAAATCCGTGTAATTGAGCTGTAAAAGATTTAGAATCCGGTTTATCAAATTTAATAGCTTCATAAGTAGCCAAAGAAGAATAGCAATAAATGCGGCTGGATACGGGAGGAGAAAACATATCAAGAATTATTACTTCAGTTAACTGCTTCATATTTTGATGAAGCAGATTTTGATCGGTAAGAATTTTATTGTTACCTGCCTTTTGAGTGCAGCCTGCAATTGCACAGCAAATAATTAAGTATATAAATATCTTTTTCATAAAGCAACCTATAAATTATTTAAGCATTTTTATTCGCCTGGCTAAATCATCAATTGGTGTTTCTTTTCTATAAGAATAAATATATTGTCCTTTCTTATCGTATAAAGCTGTAAAAGGTGTATTCACAAGATTATAATACAATTGTAAAAAGAATGCAGGTACCTCTGTTCCCACCATTATATTTGGATACTTATAAGTGTGATAACTCTTTTCAAACTTAACAACTTCATTCAACGGATTAAAAGTTATCATGATTATTTCTGCACCTTTAAAATTATTTATCTTATTAAAAAAAGCATTCATCAATGTTTGACAATGTTCACAATCAGGAGAAAAGTAAATGATAACTACCGGCTTTTGATGCGGTAAATCTTTCGCATAAAAAGTTTTACCATTAGTAAGAAGCATTTTAAAAGGAGGAATAGTTTGTGCGCCAAGCGATGAATAAATAAATACAAATAAGAAAAAATTAATTATAAGAAAAACATATGGCTTCCTTCTGTTCATTATAGTTTTTTAAATTTTTTTTTAAATGAAAATTATTTTATCATTTACCGTTACCTATATTTTTTAGTAAAATAAATGGCGGAGCTTTTTTCCAGTCAACTTTAGCGTTTTTCATAACAGGGCCTATAGAAAAATTACCCAATACAAGATCAATTTTACCATCTCCGTCTATATCTCCTGCATCCATTGTAAGCCATCTTCCCTGTGTTGCTTCCGGTATAGTGTAGGGCAAAAAATTAAAATGCCCGGTGTTTTTTAAATATACAAAACCTTCTTCAGGTTGATTTGCATAATCAGCAAAAAAAGAAATAGCTGCTATGTCCAAATCTCCATCGCCATCAAAATCCCGTGCTATTGCTTTATAACAACCATTAATGGGAAAGAAAAATTTTTGTTTAAAGTGATTTGTTTTATCATTTAAATAAATATATACACCATGATATGGTTTTAATATTGGTGAAAAATCTGCATTGTCTCCGCAGGTATAAACTATATCAGGATATCCATCTTTATTAAAATCTGCTAATTCAAAATAAGAAGAACCATAAACAGGAGGGAATCGCAATACCTCTTCCTCACTAAATTGACCATTACCTTTATTTGTATAAAGAAAAATTCCTTCCTCTCCCTGTGCAAATAAAACCCACAGATCAGGAAGCCCATCATGATTATAATCCTGAATATATGCTTTAATAGCACCCGGTAATGCTCTTAGCACATGACGGCTAAATTTATTATTCCCTAAATTTTCCATCCATGATAATGATCCTGTTAAATAACCAAATTCACAAATAATATAATCAGTTCTTCCATCATTATTTAAATCAGCAGCTGATATCTGTACGGGTCTTTGCAAACTATCAAATAATGGAATTGAATCTGATTTTAAATTACCCTTTTGGTCAAAGGTTATGTATTGTGCTTTCCCAAATTTTCCGTTATTAGGGTTTAAAACTCCAATGTCACAGGTTAGTATGGATTTTTGATAAAAATCCATATTAACAATAGCGCCCCCGGTAACAGAATCAGTAACTTTTAAATTTCTATCAAAAACGAATGTCTTTTTTGTTATTGCATCACTTATGATCAATGGATGTAATGAATCAGTTGTATTTATTTTTATAAAAGATGTAGCAGAATTAGAATAAGAAGTAACAGGAACCTGCACTGCAAAAAGAGATTCATTTTGTTGAATAGGATACAGGCGATGTTGCTTTGGTAAAGTATCAGGTGAAACAGCAGTGTAATAATCAATGATATTTTGCCATTCTTCCAACTTCAACATTGGTTCTGAGGGATAAAAATTTGTCCCTATATTTCTCTCGTTTTTAGAAGAGGGATAATATTCAAAATCATAAAAAAATATCCCCAGGCGGGGACCCATATTTGGTAAAATTCCTTTCTCCCATGTTTTTGAATCCAATAAAGATGGATCAGGTAACAAATGGCACGACTGGCAATATCTGGCTGCTAATTCTTTACCATTTCTTATACTTGATAATGAAGTTTGTAAATGTGTATTGTTTCTATTAAAATTTTCCTGGCAGGAAGATAAAAATATGAAACAACAAACAGAGAAAAAAAAATGCAGTGAATTAGATTTGTATATGAACATTAATTTCTGATAAAAATAGTTTTATTATTGAATATTAATTTGGCGTGTATTTCCTTTGTTATCTTTTACTTCTACAGAAGCAACATTATTATCAATATTTAAAAAACGCCCGGATTGTGATAAAAATGAAGAGCCATAACCAATTTCACGTTTTTGGGTAATTCCATTTTTATACCTCACAATTGCGCTTACATCCGCAGGTTGTAATTGAATTGTTTGAATATTTTTTTTCAATTCAAAAATTTTTAAAGGTCCTTTATTTTGACTGGCAGCTAATAAACATTTACCTCTGCTACTTCTTAATTTTACCAATGCTTTTCCATTACCGGGAACAAACCAACCGCTTTGAAGAATAGATAATGGTTGAAACCCTCCTTTGCCATTGCCTTTTAAGAAAAGACCATTACATGCATCGTACCGCCCCACAGAAACTTCTGTACCAAAATCATTTCCATTAATTAAAAGATCTAGATTCCCATCCCCATCAAAATCCTCAGCCACCATTCCGTTGAGACAGGAATATTGGGCAACGTTTGGCAGCGGCATCATCTCAAATTTTCCATTACCCATATTTTTCAAATAACTGTTTTCAAAATCATTCGCCTCTAAAATTAAAGCTCCTTTTAATTCATCAGCAGTAAACATTTTATCAAACGTGGCAGTGGCATAAGATTTATAATTTTGAAACTTAGATTTAAACATGATCATTTGTTTGGCCATATCATCTCTTGTATGCACAGGAAATTCTCTCCGCGTAGTATCAGTTTGTGAAGCAGGTAGAAATATGGAAGGGATTGCATCATAACTGCCATTATTATCAAAATCTTTTGCATAAATCTTTACAGGATATTTTTCATTGGCACGATAAAAAGAATTCAATCCCAGATTGCCTACGATATAATCCATTTTACCATCATTATCAAAATCACCCGTCACAATACTTGTCCACCATCCAGGCTTATTATTTACACCACTTGTTGTACTTACATCTTTAAAAATGCCTTTCTCATTTTTTAAAAATTTAATTGGCATCCATTCTCCTGTCAGTATCAGGTCCTGCCATCCATCATTATCAAAATCCGTAAATATTGCATCGCAAACCAAACCAATTTTAATTAATGGAGCGGCAACAGAAGATGTAACATCAGTAAATTTTATTACCCCGTTTTTAGAATCATTGCGATAAATAAAACTTGATACAGGTTGTGGATATTTCCAGGGATCCACTCTACCGGCAATAAAAAGATCAAGATCACCATCATTATCATAATCACAAACACGCACACAGGATTTGCTGGTAAAATTTTTTGGCAACGCTGTTGAATCCAAAGTAAAATTTCCTTTGCCATCATTGATTAATAGTTTATCCTGGTAAACATCACTCCCTGATTTACTTTCATATCCGCCACTGGCAATATATATATCGAGATCGCCATCGCCATCAACATCAAATAATGTTATCCCCATATCCAGGGATTGCTCTTTTGGCTGCACTGCAAATGGAGAAAATAAAGGCTTCTGTATAAATGTTCCATTGGGCTGCTGTAACATTATGGTTGCACTATGTAAAGTGTTGCCACCAACAATTATATCATCTAACCCATCTTTGTTAACATCCCCTACAGCCAAGGCAGGCCCATATTCTGAGAATTTATGCGGCAATAACTTTTGTATATTAAAATCAATATAATCCTGTTGCTGATGAATGAAATGTATTCCTGCTGAATCAGTAATATCTCTGAATAATGTATTTGATGCAAACGTAGGTTGAGTCCAGCTATAGATTTGATCTGCATCTTTTTTATTTATTGTTATCGTTTTATCAACAGAAATATTTTTTATTACCTGCATCTTTCCATCCTGCCACTTAATAATTAATGAATCAATTTTGGAAACATTTCCTAAACCGAAATGAGGCTCTAATTGATCCGTAGATAAATAACCGCGGTATGGAGTTTGTTCAATTACCTGTTGCTTATCTTCATAATGTAATTCAATCCACGTTCCTATTCCATTACGATTTAAAGAATCACCTAAAAGTTTCACAGAGAGAAAATGATTATTGTTTTCTTTTTCATTTATCGAGGTGTTTTCATAAACAGATGCTTCGTCATCAATGTTATTTATTACCAGATCCATATCTCCATCATTATCCAGATCGGCGTAGGCAGCGCCGTTAGAAAAACAAGGTTTATTCAGACCCCAATCTTGAGTAACGTTAGTAAATGTTACGTTTCCATTATTATGGAATGCATAATTATTAATTTTTACCTGTGGAATTTGAGCCAAAGTATAATCTTTAGCTGCTATGCTATACGATTCCTGTCGAAAGGCAATAAAATCATGATCAGTTACATCTTTAGGAAACCCATTTGTAATTATAATATCTCTGAAACCATCATTATCAAAATCCTGCACTACCGGTGTCCAGCTCCAGTCAGTTTCTGCAATCCCTGAAAAAAAACCAACATCACTGAATACAGGATCGCCAATTGAATCATTTTGATTTACTCTTGGCCCCTGATTAATTTGTAAGGTATTACGAACGTATTGATATTGGTAACCAAAATAATCACTGTTTTGATAGGTTTGGTAGCTGTTTGCATTCATCATCATTTTTTTGCGGTAATTATCCTGGGGATTCATATCCAGCTCTACCACATCTGATAAACCATCATTATTTATATCAATAACATCCTGTCCCATTCCATTGGCTGATGTATGTTTAAAATAAATAGCGGCTTTATCTGTAAAAGTACCATCATGATTATTAATGTACAAAAGATCGTTGGAGTTAAAATCGTTGGATACAAAAATATCTTTCCATCCATCTTTATTAAAATCGGCGATATTTACACTATGGCCATACCCTTCTATACCAACGCCAGCCTGTTTTGATACTTCTGTAAACATCGGGTGTTTCAATTTAATATCGAAGTCATTGCGGTATAACCTCCCTGTACTTGGAAAAGTGCCATCGGTAATGATTGGCCGGAAAACTGCCGGGTTTTGGGTTT